>CAZKMH010000001.1:0-14277 GCA_964553395.1 uncultured Rikenellaceae bacterium
GATTTAGGGAGAGGTCATTTATTAACAATTGAACTCATTATTCTGTTGTATACCTCTTTTAAGGGAACGCCCTTCTCTTCGGCGATTTTTCTGCATTCTCCGTATTCAGGTTTACAGGAGACTTCCTTTCCATTATAGAATGAACGTTTGATTGTAACATTGCCATAAACAGTCTGAACAGTTTCAAATTTTCTGGTAAGGGTGTCTTTCCTGAATGGGAATGTTCTTATGCCAACCGAGGTGGATTCAGTGAATATAATTTCCTTCACCTTATCGGATAATCCCTTTTCGCATACAACATTAAGAATGGTTCCCGGCCTTCCCTTCTTCATTGTAATGCTGGCAAGGAATACATCCGATGCTCCGGCACTGAAGAGTTTTTCCGAAATATGGTCGTAAAATTCCGGATTCATGTCGTCAATGTTACATTCAATAAGAAGTGCATCATGACCTGACTGGCTCTCTTCAGTTTCTCCAATAAAAACTCTCAGCAGGTTGGGTACTTCATGACTTTCTTTTTGTCCGACGCCATATCCTGTTTTTTCAATTTTGAATGCCGGAAGATCGCTGAAGTGTGTCCCGAGTGCAGCCAGGATTGCTGCTCCGGTCGGAGTTGTTGCTTCAAAATCGACTCCCTCTTTTTTTACCGTGAAACCTTTAATGATTTCAGCCGTTGCCGGAGCCGGAACAGGAAGTCTCCCATGGCTGCTTTTTATGAATCCTCCTCCAAGTTCAACTGTTCCAACGAGAACAGCATCTACATTAAGGGAACTGTAGCAGATAGCAGCACCAACGGTATCAATAATGGAATCGATAGCACCAACCTCATGAAAGTGAACCTCTTCAAGAGAAACACCATGAACCACTGATTCAGCCACAGCCACTTTCATGAATATCTTTTTACTCAGTTCCTTTGTTTTATCATCAAGCATTGAACCGTCAATGATCTTTACAATGTCAGAAAGATGTCTCGATTTATGTTCAGCATGAGTCTGCTTTACGGTCACTTTGGTCCCGAAGATCCCATGCCGCTGATCCTTTTCGACCTCCAGTTTCCATCCATCCACATTGAGTTTATTGAGTTCACTGGTGAGGAATTCCCTGTCAACACCAATATCTATCATTGCACCCAGGTTCATATCGCCGCTGATCCCCGAAAAACAATCATAATAAAGTATTTTCATTCAGATAGTTATAATTATTATTGTCAAATATTCCGTATTATTAAAATACACCAATCACAAAGTTACAGGCAGCAAAAATAATAATTAACGGGCAATTTCCCCGTTTCGCAGGTTTCAATGAAAATCCGCCGGGAGATTCTCTGACACTTATCGGTGTTCATTACGCTAAAACAAAAAAAAATTGTATTTTTCGACACTTTTAGAATTCGTAACTTCCGAAAAGAACAGGTTTAATCATGAAAAGAAGAGAATTTCTTAAGAAATCAGCGGGTGCCAGCCTGGCTGCGGGAGCTTTCAGTGTTGGACGATACGGAAATTTATGGGGTTCACCACCGGCAAGTGCAAAATATGATATGGTTGCAATCATGGGAGGCAATCCTGATGCAATGTTCGACCTTGGCATTCAGGAACTGGGAGGAATGGGCTTATTCGTTTCGAAGGGTCAGAAAGTTCTTGTAAAACCAAATATCGGGTGGGATGTAATTCCCGAACTTGCAGCAAATACAAATCCCTCACTTGTTAAAAGGATAGTTGAACATTGCTTTAAAGCCGGAGCCAAAGAGGTTTATGTAATGGATCATTCAATTGACAACTGGGTGAATTGCTATAAGAATTCCGGAATTGAGAAAGCAGCAAAAAGCGCCGGTGCTAAAGTCGTTCCGGCCCATTCGGAAAACTATTATCAGGAAGTTGATATTCCGGGCGGATTAAAACTGAAGAAAGCCAGGGTCCATGAATTATTACTCGAGACAGACGTATTCATCAATGTCCCCATACTGAAAAATCACAATTCCACAAGAATGACCTGCGGGCTGAAAAACATGATGGGTGTTGTATGGGACAGGGGATTCTGGCATGCCAATGATCTCAACCAGTGTATTGCTGATTATGCATTGTACCAGAAAAAACCCGCTCTTAATATTATTGACTGCTTTAATGTTATGGTTAAAAACGGACCCCAGGGGGTATCAAAGCAGGATGTTGTCCAGATGAAATCGCAGATAATCACAACCGACTGGGTTGCCGGTGATACCGCAGCATCTAAAATGCTCGGGGTTGAAACCGGAAAAATAGAATACATAGGAATGGCTCATAAGCTGGGTCTGGGAAATATGAACATTGATTCACTTAACATTAAAAGAATTAAAATGTAATTTCAGATGAGGTCACCTTTCCTGAGAACCTTCCGGATAATTTTTTCTGCACTTGTCTTTATCTGCTTCTTCCTGCTCTTTGTGGATTTCAGATATATTATACCGGCAAAGTATGTCAATTTCCTGCTTTATCTGCAATTCATCCCTTCCGCCGTAAAATTCTATGATCTTGGAACACTGGCATCTGCCGGATTCATTTCAGTGCTTATCCTTACGTTTCTTACAGGCAGAACATACTGTTCATTTCTTTGTCCCCTGGGGATAGGACAGGACATTTTCAGCAGGATAGGGGGACGTATCAGAAAGAAATTCAGGAGGTTTGGTTTTAAGAAGCCATTTACTATCCTCAGATACACTTTACTGGCTGCAACACTGATAGTTACAATAGTGTGGGGGATTTACCTCGTGACCCTTCTTGATCCTTACAGTATCTTTGGCCGGTTCATAACTTACTTCGGGAAACCGGGTGTTATCGTTATAAACAATTTCATTGCCGGCATCCTCGGCAAATTTGATATTTACGCGCTGAGTCATACTGCTATTCCTAAATACCAGCTTCTCACATACTCAATTCCTGTTGTTTTCCTCCTTCTTGTAGGAAGCCTCTCCCTGGCAAAAGGTCGTCTCTATTGCAATATGTTCTGCCCTGTGGGAACACTTCTGGGACTTATTTCAAAAGTATCACTTCTCAGGATCAAATTTGATACGGAAAAATGCACTCGTTGCGGCAGATGTGCAGTCGGCTGTAAATCGTCATGCATCGATTTCCTCCAGTATAAGGTTGATGAGTCCCGTTGTGTCAGTTGCTTCAACTGCGTTAAAATCTGTCCCGATAAGGCAATGTATTATGGGATTGTAAGTTTGAAAAAGAAGGAACATGAAACGGATCCGGGAAAGCGCAGATTTGTTGCCGGAGTGATATTGTTTCTTCTGGGCCTTCCTCAAATTGTTAAAGGACAAGATAAGCCCGCACCGGTGCCTCAAAAGGCATCGACAGTAAAGGAAAATAAAACTACTCCTGTTTGCCCGCCGGGTGCAGGATCGATCGAAGATTTCAACAAGCACTGCATCGCTTGCTCACTCTGCGTAAATGCTTGTCCGAACAATGTCCTTGAACCTGCTTTCCTGCAGTATGGTGTTGCAGGAATGATGCAGCCGGTTATGAATTACCACAGAAGCTTCTGCACCTTTAACTGCACAAAGTGTACGGAAGTTTGCCCCACGTATGCACTCAAACCCCTTATCCTGGAAGCAAAAAAATTGACCCAGATCGGTAAGACTAATTTCATAAAGGACAACTGCATTGTAAAGACAGAAAAAACAGCCTGCGGTGCCTGTTCTGAAGCATGTCCCACAAAGGCTGTCTACATGATTCCTTATGAAGGCAACCTGCTGATTCCTGAAACCAATGTCGATATCTGTATCGGATGCGGACATTGTGAATTTGCATGCCCTACTACCCCGTATAAAGCTATTTTTGTAGACGGGAATGCTATTCACCAGGCTGCCCAAAAGCCTGAAACGGAACAGTCTGAAATAGAAAAACCTGTCGAATTTCCATTCTAGATACGTTATGAAACCATCACATATTGAGCATATTGGAATTGCAGTAAGCAATCTTCAGGCTTCAATCGATTTTTATGAAAGGATTTTTGGCCTGAAGTGTTATAAGGTTGAAGAGGTGCCTGATCAGAAAGTAAGAACGGCATTTTTCGCAGTAGGGGAGACTAAGATTGAGCTGCTTGAATCAATCGATCCTGAGGGTCCGATCGGAAAATTTATTGAGAAAAGAGGCGAGGGGATACACCATATTGCTTTTGCAGTAAAGGATATTAATAAACAGCTTAGAGATGCCGAAAAGAACGGCATCAGGCTTATTGACACTGTGGCCAGGAAAGGCGCCGAAGGCCTTGATATTGCTTTTATTCATCCGAAGTCCGCATCGGGAGTTCTGATCGAGATCTGCGAAGATAAGAGTGCTCCGGTCGAAAGAAGGGGGAAACGGGAAAGGGGGTTTAAGTAGAATAGATGCGTTATAAAACATAACAGAACCAGCTAAAAACATAAAACCAATTAAATATGGAAAAGTATCAATGTCGTGTATGCGGCTATATTTATGACCCTGACCTCGGTGATCCGGCTGCAGGAATAGAGCCGGGAACTCCATTCAGTGATCTTCCTGACGATTGGGTCTGTCCACTATGTTATGTCGAAAAGGAGGAGTTCTTCGTTTGTGACTGACGAATGACAGGAACTCAGGAAATCGTATCCTGGTTTTTCAGAGGAATATTGCTTATTACATCAATGAGAAGATCCCAGAACATGACGGCTGTTCTGATTTCGATCTTTTCATCAGGGGTATGTGCTCCTTTAATTGTCGGTCCGAAAGAGATCATGTCGATGCCTTTGAATTTCTCATAGATCAGTCCGCACTCAAGCCCGGCATGTATTGCCCTTACAGCAGGTTCCCTGCCGAAAAGTTTCTTATAGGAGTTTTGTGTAATTTTCAATATTTCGGAGTTCAGGTTCGGTTTCCAGCCAGGATACCCCTGCGAATGTTCAACTTTTGCACCGGCGAGCTTAAGGCATGTCTCAACCATTGCTGCCACATCCCTTTTTGAAGAATCAATGGAGCTTCTCTGGGTAGTCACTATCCGGATAGTATTATCTTCTTCGAATTTAACAGATGCCAGGTTAGTGGACGTCTCTACAAGATCTTCCATTTCCTTCGACCAGGCTATTGCTCCGTGCGGACAGCACGTCAGGGAACTCAGAAGCTTTTCCTGACTCTCCCTGTCCATTATGGTTAAAGGAATTCCGGTTCGTTTAATTGTTACCTTCAGTTCTTTTTCCAGATCACCAAACTCCTCAAGAAGGGTTGCATGAAATGTTTTTACCCGGTTGATGATCTTATCTTCCGATGACTTGTCTGCAATTATTGTTGCGAACGATTCGCGGGGGATTGCGTTGCGAAGGTTTCCTCCGTCAAATTGACTGAGCGATATGCTGAACTGGTTTGACAGGTTCCGGAGTATACTGTTCATTATCTTCACAGAATTTCCGTAACCTTTGTGTATCTCATCACCGGAATGTCCTCCGCGCAGCCCTGTAACAGATATATTAAAAGCAATGATTCCGTCCGGCACCGGGTCACTCCTGTATTTCATAGTGCCAATAGTGTCGATCCCTCCGGCACATCCGATATACAGCACTCCCTCATCCTCCGAATCAAGATTTATAAGGATCCGTCCGCTGAAAAAATCGGGTCTCAGGTTTACTGCACCTGTCATTCCTGATTCTTCATCAACTGTGAACAGACATTCTATCTTTCCTGACTTCAGGTTTTTGTTAGTCAGAACTGCAAGCTGAATTGCAATGCCGATTCCATCATCAGCCCCCAGGGTCGTACCGCTTGCAGATACCCATTCGCCGTTCGATACCGGGATGATCGGATCGATTGACCAGTCATGCGGATGATCGGCATTTTTTTCGCCTACCATATCCATATGACTCTGAAGTACAATCGTTTTCCTGTTCGTCATTTCAGGATGCGATGGTCTGGTGATCAGTATATTACCAATATTGTCCTCCTTCGCCTCAAATTTGTTCCGCTCAGCAAAATCAAGGAGATAAGCTCTGATCCTTTCCTCATTTTTAGACAACCGTGGAATTTTGCAGATCTCTTCGAAATAATGCCATACTGGTGATGGATTCAATCGTGTAAGAGCACTCATTCTAAATTTTTGTTGACTCTGAAATAAGCACTAAATGTACGATATTTTTCTATCCCATTCCTGCCATTTCAAAGCAGGCTAACCCAGCTTCATATTTTCTACCTCTTCCAGATTCCTTTCATTTGCAACGTCCTTTGCATCAGGTGTATACAAGAAGTCAATAAGGTCCTGGTATTTATCCATTATCTTACCTCTGACAATTTTCAATGATGAGTTCATAAGGCCATTATCCTCGGTAAAACCTTCCTCAAGGATTCCTATTGCTACCGGCAGCCATCGTTGGGGGAACATTTTCCCATACTTACCGTTGGTCCGGTATTCATTTACCTCATTTTCCAGCAGATTGAGCACACTCCGTCGACCCTCCTCGGAATCAGCGGTAAGGTTTTTCTCCTCCAGATACAATTTCAGCATATGCTGATTCGGCACAACAAGGGCAACCGTATAAGGTTTCTGGTTATTGTAAAGCATGCACTGGTCGATATACTTTGACTGTTCGGATATTGCTTCCTCAATTCCCTCAGGGCTGAATTTTTCGCCGTCGTCAGCAATGAGCAGGCTTTTAAATCTACCCTGGACATAAAGAAATCCATCCTCCGACATAAAACCCATATCGCCTGTATGAAGCCATTCATCTCTGATGGCATCTTTTGTAGCAACTTCATTTTTCCAGTATCCGTACATTACATTTCCACCCCTGATCACTATTTCACCCTTCTGTCCCACAGGAAGCTCATTCCCGTCATCATCACAGATCTTAAGGTCCATATTATTGACCAGGATCCCGGATGAGCCCAGTTTGTGGCGTGAGGCAGTATTGGATGAAATAACCGGTGAAGCCTCGGTCAATCCATAACCCTGATACATTGGGATTCCGAGTGCATAAAAGAATCTTTGAAGCTCAATATCCAGCAATGCTCCGCCACCGATGAAATAATCCAGCTCGCCGCCATAACCCTCCCGCACTTTGCTGAAAATGATCTTATCGAAAAGATTCAGGAGAGGTTTTTTAAGTTTCTGCAATCCGAGTCCTTTATTCCAGCCCTCCTTGTTATAGGCATAGGCCATTTTAAGGGCGTAATTAAATAAAACTTCAGTAAATCTTCCTTTTTCCTTTATTCCCCTTTCTATATTCTTTCTGAAATTCTTGGCTATTGCCGGAACACTCATCAGCAGATTAGGCTTCATCTCTTTCAGACAGACCGGAACATTTCTCAGGGTTTCCATCTGGGTTTTGCCGGCCTTGATGGAGGCAATACTTGCTCCCCTTCCCATGAATGCAAATATTCCGCAGGTATGTCCGAATGAATGATCCCACGGAAGGATCAGAAGTGTTTTGTAAAATGAAGGTATATCAATTATACTATATGCCTGATAAACGTTGGTAATATAGTTTCCGTGGGTAAGAATGATTCCTTTGGGATCGGCAGTTGTCCCGGAAGTATAGCAGATATTTGCGAAATCGGATGGTTTTATACTCTTACAGTTCTCCTCGAATTTGGCCATGTTTTCCGGTAATTCGAGCCACTCCCTGCCCAGCTTTCTGACTTCGTTGAAATGGATCTCATTCGGAGCATACTCCTCCTGGGTATCAAAATGAATTATTTTTTCTAATGTACGGCACTCCTTCATTACCTCTTTAAGCTTTGGATATTGCAGGGTTGATATCATTATAATTCTTGCTTCGGAATGATTCAGGCGGAATTTTATCTCCTCGGGATTCAGTTTAGTTGATAACGGAACATTCATGGCCCCTGTGTAAAAGACTCCAAGCTCCCCGATGACCCAGCTGTTCCGGCCTTCAGAGATCAGGCTCATTCTGTCGCCCTTCCGGATACCCATGGTCATAAGGCCGGCAGCAAATTCGTAAACCTGTTTTTTAGTCTCGCCGTAAGTAGTGCCCTCATATTTATCCTGTGGCTTTTCCCACAGATAAACATTACTGCTGTACTTTTCGACACTCTCTTCAAAGAATTGGATTATTGATTTCATTTTGCGGTTTTAAGAGATCTGAAATTTTAATTGTCCAATATACAAAATCCCTTAAAATTAAGAGAGACTAACTATTGTATTATCATTTGGGTTGGTATTCAATATTTTGTATCTTTGATTGTATTATGGTGGAAAGCAGCAGGATATGGCAACAACAGCAATTTAATAAATCAATATTATATGGGTATGAGATATTTAACAGCATTTTTACTGGTATTGCTTCTTGCATTTACTCCTTCATGCAAGTATTTCAAAGGGAAAAAACTCTTCGGTAAAAAAGACAGGGTAATGGCCGAATGGCAGGCAAAGCAGGACAGTATAAGGGTTGCAGATTCGATAAGAAAAGTCCAGGATCAGTTACTGGCAATCGAAAATGCCCGTCTTGATTCGATAAGGATCGCGAATGAGCAGGAGCTTGTCCAGGCATCAAGATATAATATTATTGTGGGCAGTTTTATTACACCGGAATATGCAAGAGATTGGGCTGAAGAATACCGGACCCGCGGTTACGATACCAAAATAATTAAGATGGAGGGGACCAGATTCGAGCTGGTTTCAGCTGAATCTCATGAGAGTATCAGACGGGCTATCAACCGCCTCAACCAGTTCCAGGATACCGTACAGGTAGATGCATGGATATATATCAAACAATAATTTTCTGCGGTGTGATCATTTCCTGAATATTGTTTCATTGCGGTCGGGTCCGACCGAAACCATTCTGACGGGTACTCCGGTTTGATCCTCAACAAACTTTATATATAGTTTAAGGTTTTCAGGCAGTTTATCGAAATCCCTGATTTTCGAGATGTCTTCCTTCCATCCCGGGAGTTCATTATATTGAGGTTCAATCCGGATATTTTCGAACGGGATCTCACTGCACTCTTTTCCACCGACAGTGTATGATGAACATACCTTAACCTTGTCAAATCCCGACATAACATCGCTTTTCGTCATAAAAAGCTGAGTAACCCCGTTAATCATTATCGCATACTTCAATGCCGGAATGTCGAGCCACCCGCATCTCCTTGGTCGCCCGGTTGTCGAACCGAATTCGTGACCGGTATTTCTCAACATTTCGCCTGTAGCATCGTTCAGCTCGGTAGGGAAGGGACCACTTCCAACCCTGGTACAGTAAGCTTTAAAGATACCAATTACCTCACCCACCTTCCCCGGTGAGATTCCAAGACCGGTGCACGCTCCTGCACTGATAGTATTTGATGAAGTAACATAAGGATAGGAACCGAAATCAACATCGAGCATCGTACCCTGAGCACCTTCGGCAAGCAGCTTTTTGCCCTCATCAATCAGCTCATTAACAAGGTATTCGGTGTTAATTATCCTGTATTTCTTCATGAGTTCAATTCCTTCAAACCATCCGGCTTCATACTCTTTCAGATCGAAATGGAAGTCATAGTTCTTTAGAATTGTAAGATGATCTCTGGTGTGTTCCTTATACAGTTCCATGAAGTCTTTCCGAAGGATATCCCCGGTGCGCAGACCATTACGTCCTGCTTTATCCGTATACGCCGGACCTATACCTTTGAGAGTCGATCCGATTTTGGTATTCCCTTTACTACACTCATATGCAGCATCCAGGATCCTGTGTCCGGGCAGGATAAGGTTAGCCCTGGCAGATATGACAAGTCTCTTTGTAAGTTCGTCAAGTGACAGTCCGAGCGACCCTGTCTCAGTTCTGAAAACAGCAGGATCGATAACTACTCCATTCCCAATGACATTGAGCTTTTCAGTGTGGAATATGCCTGAAGGTATCAGGTGTAATACATGTTTGACATTGTTGAATTCGAGTGAATGACCGGCATTTGGACCCCCCTGGAAACGGGCTATGATATCATATTTCGGGCAAATTGCATCAACAATTTTTCCTTTGCCCTCGTCACCCCATTGAAGGCCTAACAGTATGTCAATCTTCATATTATTAAAATGTAGAAATGAGAAAAACAAGCCACAAGTTACAAAATAAATCGACCGTCAAACACCACATTTAAATATTGTTAATAAATGTTGAAAGATGCTTATAAATATCCGCAATACAGTCAATTCAGTTTATGAAAAAATACGTATCTTGTTCTTTGCCCGTTATTTGGTAATTTTAATTGTTATTTAACTAGTCTTAACGAAACCATGATTATGAAAAAAGTAAAGTATTTAATAATTTTAGGATTGGCGGTGATCACGACTGCATCTCCCGCTTTTGCACAAGCTTCAGGCGAAAAGGACTTCAAATTCACTATCAAGACAAATCCACTTTCAGCATTGGGTGGCCCTTTCTGGGTCGTAGTTATTCCGGTTACCGGTGAATACAAATTACTGCTCGAAACAGCCGTTTCAGAAAAATCCTCTGTTCAGCTGGGTGTAGGTTATATAGGCCCAAGTGCTCTGGTTAATCTCGATGACCTTGCATCCGATGAATCAGGAACTGAAATAACGGGTATAAAAACCAGTGGATTCAGGTTCCAGGGGTGGTATAAATATTTCCTGAGCCGCGATTTGTCCGCTCCTGAAGGATTTTACATCGGCCCGCACGTTTCCTATGCTTCAGCCAACATAAAGAATAAATCTGATGAAACACAAAAAATCGCTGCTACCAAACTCAATATAAATGGTGTAATCGGATATCAGATGATAACCTCAGGAGGATTTACCCTTGACATATTTACAGGTATGGGTTTTGTTTCAAGAAAATGGGACATTACAGGTACCGACTGGGACATTGATACATTCAAAGACAGAGCCAGTGTAAGTATTCCATTCGGCATGTCTTTCGGATATGCTTTCTGATCCGGAAACTGAATACAGAATGAGCTGAAACAGAAAGGGGCCCGCATCGGTGAGCCCTTTTTTTATGATCTGTCTTTCAGATTTCCATAAATATACAGTGAATGATATTGAGGAGTGAATGCGTACAGTTCGGAAGCTGTCTTAATTATTTCATTTATCCTCGGATCACAGAATTCAATGACCTTCCCTGTTTCAACATCTATAAGATGATCGTGCTGACTGCACTGAAATGCCTTCTCAAACTGCGCAATGTTCTTTCCGAACTGATGTTTTACAACCAGATTGCAGTCAAGCAGGAGTTCGATAGTGTTATATAATGTTGCCCTGCTTACCCTGTAATTTTTAGTTTTCATGAAGATATAGAGCGACTCAATGTCGAAATGACCATTGCGTGAATATATTTCATCCAGGATTGCATATCTTTCAGGTGTCTTCCGGTGCCCTTTCCTCTCCAGGTATTCAGTGAATATCTTCTTGACAGTCACTTTTGTATCCTCACTAATCATATCTGGTCTAATTTAAAATAATTGTAAAAATAGACATTTTTTATACAATTAGTACAAGGTTCTTTATTATCGGGAAGTCTTATTTACGAGAAATCCTCAACCCTCTTGACACTCTCGATCCCCTTAATATTTGAAATCTTAAGTATCAGATTGTTAAGGTCTTTAGTGTGGTGCACATACAGGTCAATTGTACCTTCGAATATACTGTTGCTGACTGAGATATTAATTTTTGTCATGTTGACCTTAAGCTCAGATGAAATTATATAAGTGATCTCGTTCGCAAGACCTATTCTATCAATCCCGGTCATGCTTATCCTGGCAATAAATGAGACCAGTTTATGCATTGCCCATTTAACGGCTATGATCCTGTTCCCTTCATTCGACATAATCCTTATAGCAACAGGGCATTTGGGTTTGTGAATTATAACAGGCCCTTCTGGTGACCTGTATCCGGTGACCTCATCTCCGGGAATAGGATTGCAGCATTTTGCAATTTCATAGGACTGACCTGCGGTTTCAACATTCTCCCTGAGAAGGAACGGAACACCGGTATCGATTTTTTTAGATGCAGGTTCAGGTTCAGGTTCAGGCTCAGGCTCTTTTGACTCTTTCTTCCCTACGATGAATTTCAGATCCCAGTATTTTATAACGCTTTTTGATGCAGATTTCCGAAGTATTTTTTTGAGGTTATCGAGGTCTATTATTCCGAGTTCAATACCCGAGTAGAGCTCATCCTTATTTAATACATCATAAGCCATAAGCAATTTTTTAAGGATCTCAGTATTGGGCGAGACTCCGAGTTCATTAAGCCGTGCTTCGAGTATCTCCATCCCTTTCTGCACGCGGTTTGTTGTCTCGGTTTTCAAAGCATCCTTAATAGCTTCCTTGGCTTTTGATGTTCTGACAAATGACAACCATTCTTTTTCAGGTTTTGATATGTCCGAGGTAATGATCTCAACCTGGTCACCGCTCATCAGTACAGCATTTATCGGGTTAAGCCTGTAGTTAATTTTTGCTCCGATAGCCTTGTTGCCTATCTCAGTATGTATTTCATAGGCAAAATCAAGTGCTGATGCGCCCTTGGGAAGACTGATCAGGGTGCCTTTGGGTGTGAATACCATTATCTCGGAAGAGAAGAGATTCATTTTGAATTCATCAAGGAATTCGATCGGATCGGCAAGCGGATTTTCCAGCATCTGCCTGATCTTCCTGATCCATTTGTCGAGTTCGCTTTCAGGTGAATTGTCGCCCTTATATTTCCAGTGTGCAGCAAATCCTCTTTCGGCTATCTCATCCATACGGGTACTCCTTATCTGGACCTCCACCCACTTTCCTTCCGGTCCCATAACCGTCAGATGCAGGGCTTCGTAACCATTTGGTTTCGGCCGGCTTATCCAGTCACGTAACCTGTCTGGTTTGGGGAGGTAAGTGTCGGTGATCATCGAATAGATATTCCAGCACTGAGTTTTTTCGGAAACATCAGGTTGCGATTCAAAAACTATTCTTACGGCCAGGACATCATATATCTCCTCGAACGGGACATTTTTTGACTGCATTTTCTTCCAGATCGAAAAGATGGATTTAGGTCGCCCGCTTATATCGAATTTGTATCCGGCAGTCGTAAGCTTTTCAATGATGGGGAAGGAGAATTTGTTGATCAGTGCATAGTACTTTTTCTCGCTGTGTTTCAGTTTTGAAGCTATCTCCTCATAGATATGGGGCTGACGGAACTTAAAGCTGAGATCTTCAAGCTCGCTCTTAACGGCAAACAAACCAAGGCGTTGAGCCAGAGGAGCATACAGAAATATTGTTTCACCGGCAACCTTCATCTTCTTGTGCTCGGGCATCGAGTCAAGGGTCCTCATATTATGCAACCGGTCGGCAATTTTTATAAGGATCACCCTCATGTCGTCTGAAAGGGTAAGAAGCATTTTTCTGAAGTTCTCGGCCTGGAGGGAGGAGGAGGTTTCTTTATTATAGGTGTCAGAAATTTTGGTAAGACCATCAATCAGGGAGGCAATCTTCGGATCGAAATCACGCCTGACATCGTCAAGTGTATATTCAGTGTCCTCAACTACATCATGAAGCAGCGCGGTTGTAATCGATCTGGCTCCGAGCCCGATTTCCTGGTTTACAATTTTGGCTACGGCAATCGGATGCAGAATATAGGGCTCCCCTGATTTCCGGCGCATATTCCAGTGAGCTTCATTGGCAATTCGGAATGCCTTCTCAATCATCTCCCTGTCGCCGGGTTTATTGCATCTTATACAGTTTTTTACCAGAGAATCAAATTCGGCTTCGATTCGGTTTTTATCTTCATCATCAAAAAATTCCTTTGTACCCATAAATTTCTTCTGCGCCTGTCCGACAAACATGCAAATATAGCTCTATTCGCTCAAATATTGGCGTTTGAACACCGGTGGAATAATGAATTTATCAGCGGTTATCGATTACTGTCACAGTTCCCGTCAGGGATATGGTTTTTCCTGCAGGAGTGCCGACTTTCAGAAACCAGAGATAGACTCCTTCCGGTACCCTGATTCCATTGAACATACCATCCCATTCATCCTCATGATCCCTGGTTTCAAAAAGTACCTTTCTCCTTAAATCGGTGATTAACAGATGGTAGCCGGAAGGTGTGAATGACATTACCGGACGGAAATAATCGTTGATGAGATTACCGTCCGGAGTAAAGGTATTTGGAACAGTAACATTCTCAGTTGCAGGAATACAGACTACAGAAGAGCTGCTCACCCCGGGTTCGCTGTATGGATTTGATGCTTCATATGCCTTTATCATGAAACAGATCTCTGTGCCGGTAACCTCATTCATGAAATCGGAATACCTGGAAATGAAGATTGTATCGTCAGATGAGATGGTCGCTTTCTCCTCATAATTGACTCCGGTG
>CAZKMH010000001.1:14287-34486 GCA_964553395.1 uncultured Rikenellaceae bacterium
GTTGCCACCCGGATTTACAAATAATTTATATGAACTCACGCCGCCGGTCCATTCAGTATACGGATTCCATCTGAGTTCAATTTCATCTTTATTCTCCTGCCGGTTAAGTGAGAGTACAATATTAGAAGCGATATTGGAATAAATTACCGGTGTACCGCAATTATTCAATGCAGCCAGCCGGTAATAATTTACCCTGAGGGGATCGGCTTCTGTGTCGGTAAATGAGATTGAATCAGCCGTGGTTGAGAACTGACGGATCTCCCGGAAAATATCAGTAGCTCCTGTCATCCTTTCCAGTACATAGGAAGTGATCTCTGACTGCGGGTCAATTTCAAAGGAAAGCGAAATCGTGTTGCCCGGACCCGTGGTTGCATATCTGGCATTGATCCATTGCGGCGGTTTTTGCATCCTGGTAAGTAAGCATGCGGTGTTTGATCCTGAAAACAAGCCGTTTTCAAGATTTGCCCTCACGATAAAGCAATATTGTACGTTCAGGTCAAAGTCGGTGAACAGAAAGTTTAATTTATCAGCTTCTACCTGGGACAACTCTGCAAATTGATTTCCTCCGGCTGAAAAAAATACCGAATAATTAAGAACCTTTACAGGAAGTGAAGGATAGGTATTCCAGATTATGTCAATCTGCCTGTTGCAGGTGTCAAAACGGGCTTCAGTATAAATTGTATTCAGCTCATTCGACAGCGGGCTTATGTTCCCTGCAGTGTCAACTGCAGCCACAACAAAAGCCTCACTGTAAAAGGATGTACCTGATCCCGACCGTATAAAGCTGGTAATTAATGGATTAGTTATTGTGTCCAGGGCATATCCTTCATTATTCGTGTAAAGATAAATTACATAGCCGGACACATCGGGTGACGGACCGGATTGCCAGTATAATTCTACGTTTCCTGTTAACTGATCAACAGTAACCAGATTAAGTACTGGTGGTTCGGGCCGGATAGAATCGATCTGCCCATAGATTTGAAAGGTATGAACTGACAGGATAACTGCAAGTATATATCTGATTCTTCTCATTGCAAAAGTCTGTTACAGGGGTACCCTTCAGACCGGTACTTCTGCAGTCCGGACAAACTTAATTAAAAAACGGAGAAGCTTTATTAATGTTTTTATATTTGCAGAATTATGTTAAAAAGCAAGTTTTTAAGGAAGGTATTTAATCCACTGGCTGAAGACACAGATCAGGTGAGATTGTTATATCTCCTGAGCTTTGTTGTTGGTCTGCTGAGCGCTCTCGCGGCAGTGATCCTTAAAACCACAATCCATTACACACAGCAGTTTCTTGCCGGAGGTCTTAACCGGGATTCGGGAAGTTATCTGTACCTTGCATACCCCCTGATAGGGATGCTCATTACACTATTATTTGTCAAATACATTGTTAACGATAATATAGGCCACGGTGTAAGCAGGGTGCTTTATGCAATCTCAAAGAAGAAGAGCCATCTGAAAGCTCACAATAACTGGACATCTCTCGTTGCCACCACCTTCACCATAGGTTTCGGGGGTTCCGTCGGCGCCGAAGCCCCGATTGTACTGACTGGTTCTTCAATAGGTTCAACAGTCGGAAGGTTTTTCAAACTAAATTACCGGAGCATAACGCTGCTGATAGGATGCGGGGCTGCAGGTGCGATCGCAGGTATCTTCAAAGCCCCGATTGCAGGGATTGTCTTCACAATTGAGATATTGATGCTTGACCTCACAATTTCATCAATTGTGCCCCTCCTTATATCATCGGTAACTGCAGCAACCGTTGCTTACTTCCTGATGGGCGACGAGGTTCAGTTTTCATTTACGGTCAGGGGGGCATTCAATATGGCCAATATTCCCTGGTACATTGTTCTTGGTGTCGGCTCCGGAATTGTGTCTCTCTATTTTTCAAAGACTACACTCTTTCTGGAAAGTAAATTTGAGAAGATAAAGAACATTTATGTCAGACTTGTAACCGGTGGCATTATTCTGGGAGTTTTGATATTCCTGTTTCCTCCTTTTTATGGTGAGGGTTATAAAACAATACTTCTGTTTCTGCAGGGTGAAACAGATACAGTGTTTAACAACAGTCTTTTTTCCAGATTCGCAGATAATTATCTGATAGTAACCTTATTCATTGCAGGACTTGTATTTTTGAAGGTCATTGCTTCCAGTACAACCAATGGTGCAGGCGGTGTAGGAGGGATTTTTGCTCCGACTCTGTTTATAGGCGGTGTAAACGGATATCTGGTCGCCAGTCTGCTTGGCAGGTTCCTTAATGTTGACCTGCCTGATAACAGGTTTGTACTGGTGGGGATGGCCGGTATGATGGCAGGCGTTATGCATGCACCTCTGACTGCAATTTTCCTTATTGCGGAAATAACTGGCGGGTATGACCTTCTTATACCTCTCATAATCACTTCAACAGTTGCCTATATAACTGTCAGGAGCTTTGAACGTCATTCTATCTATCATGTCCAGCTGGCGCAGAGGGGAGAGCTTATTACCCACGACAAGGATAAGGCAGTTATGACCATGATGGACTGGAAAAATGATATTGAAAAAGACCTGATCAAAGTGAAAGGAACTGATACTCTGGGAGATCTGGTAAAGGCCATTTCAAAATCAAACAGAAATCTTTTCCCCGTGGTAGACGATTATAATGTCCTTGAAGGGGTTGTTTCGCTTGATGAAGTAAGGGAGATCATGTTTAACAACGATTTGTATAATAAAGTATACGTCAGGGACCTGATGACAATTCCACCTTCATACATTGATAAAAAGGAGAACATAGAAACGGTGATGGAGACTTTCAATAAGACAGGAGCATGGAATTTACCTGTCCTCGATAATGGTTACTATGTGGGATTTATCTCAAAGGCAAGGATTTTTAGCACATACCGTGAATTATTGATACAGTTTTCAGAAGAATAAATTTAAAATAACAACAAATGCAAAAAGACAATGTGATTTTCGCCATTATTGAGAAAGAACGTCAGCGCCAGCTGAATGGAATAGAACTTATTGCCTCGGAAAATTTTGTGAGTCCGCAGGTACTCGAAGCTATGGGATCGGTGCTGACAAACAAATATGCTGAAGGCTATCCAGGTCACCGCTATTATGGTGGGTGTGAGATTGTTGATGAAGCCGAACAGCTTGCCATTGACAGACTCAGGCAGCTTTTCGATGCTGAATATGCCAATGTTCAGCCACACTCGGGAGCCCAGGCTAATATGGCAGTATTCATGACTGTCCTCAAACCGGGTGATACATTTATGGGACTGAATCTTGCTCACGGGGGACATTTGTCACATGGTTCACCGGTAAATTCATCGGGTATTCTCTACAGACCGGTATCATACGGTGTGAGGGAGGAAACAGGTCTTGTTGACTATGATATGATGGAGGAGATAGCCCTGAAGGAAAAACCAAAGATGATTGTTGGCGGCGCTTCAGCTTATTCACGCGAATGGGATTACGAAAGAATGAGAAAGATTGCAGATGAGGTCGGTGCGATACTCATGATTGACATGGCTCATCCGGCAGGACTTATCGCCGCAGGTCTGCTCAGGAATCCGCTGAAATATGCACATATTGTGACATCCACCACGCATAAAACTTTAAGAGGCCCGAGAGGAGGTATCATTCTGATGGGAAAGGATTTTGTCAATCCATGGGGTATTACAACACCAAAGGGTGAGGTCAGGATGATGTCGTCACTTATCAATTCCGGTGTCTTTCCGGGAGTTCAGGGAGGACCGCTCGAACATGTAATCGCTTCAAAAGCGGTTTCGTTCAGTGAAGCCCTCCAGCCTGAATTCAATGATTATCAGAAAAGAGTGAAAAGGAACGCAGAGGTTATGGCTGAAGGATTCATTAGTAAAGGGTATAAGGTTATCTCAGGGGGGACTGACAACCATCTGATGCTGATTGACCTTAGGACCAAGTTTCCGGATATTCCGGGTAAAAAGGCTGAAAATGCGCTTGTAAGGGCACATATAACGATAAACAAGAATATGGTGCCATTCGATAACAGATCACCTTTCCTTACTTCCGGTTTGCGGGTTGGTACGCCTGCAATTACCACCAGGGGTCTGGGTGAAGAACATATGCCTTTGATTGTTGATCTGATCGATGAGGTTATCTCTGATGTTGATAATGAGACAGTCATCACAAGGGTAGGGGAGAAGGTTGTAAAGATGATGAAGCCATTCCCTTTATTTGCAATGTGATTAATCGTTTTAGAAAATACTTTATGAAACTTTGTGCCTCAGTGTCCTGGTAGCCTTAAATTTTACCACTATGGCACAAATACACTAAGGGAGACCAGGTCCGGTGTTTGAATTCTAAATATTTAGGAAGTTTGATCTGGATTTGTTAACTTTACAATATCTCTTTTATTAAATGCCGGATATGGGCAGCCAGAAACTAATATTTATTGTTGATGACGATCCCTTTATTAATACGTTGGTGGTCAAGCGATTTACATCCGAAGGATACAGGGTTGAAGCATTCGAATCGGGAGAAGAGTGCCTGGATGCTTTGGAAAGGAATCCCGCCCTGATAATACTCGACTATCTGTTCACCGAAAAAAACAGGATATTCTCGAACGGGATGGAGGTATTCGATAAGATCAGGGAACTTAAACCACAAATTCCGGTGGTCATGCTTTCAGGTCAGGAAAAGGGCGAAATAGTTCTGGAGCTGGCAAGAAAAGGCATTGATGACTACGTAATTAAGGATAAGAACCTGATTGACAATCTGAATGTTGCGATCAGGCAGCTCCTGACAAAGTAATTCCCCAGGCTATTTCAGGATAAAATTATAGGTTATTGTGCCCTTTTGAGTTACAGGTGCATCGGGTTTTGCATCGAATTGTGATTTTAGCGCAGCTTCTTTTGCGACCCTGAGAAGATATTCATCGAGTGTAGTTGATCCTTTTATTCCCGGGGTAGCCTGGGTTACTTTTCCTGTTCTGTCTACACTTACCTCCACAACAACTCTGCCTTCGCTCTGGTATTTATATTCAGGAAGTGGCAGCCTCTGGACACCTCTTCCTTCGAGGTCATAGGAAATGCCTTTATTCCCGAGTCCGCTGCCTTCACCCCGATTCTGTGAATCCACGGAACCTGTGGGAGAACCCTGATTACCTTTTCCGCCGGCTACACCCTCACTCGTTGATCCGGTTCCCTTGTTTTTGGAACCTGCGAGAGCATCCCTTGTCCTGTTAGCAATTTCTGCCTGTCTCTTTTGTTCAGCTGCAATTCTTTGCCTTTCAATCTCTTCCTGTTCCTTCCTTATCCGTTCAGCTTCAAGTTCTTCCCTCTTTTTCTTTGCGGCTTCAAGCTGTTCAAGACGTTTTTTTTCAGCTTCAGGATCAACTTTTTTCACTTCGGGGGCATCTTCAGTTTCCTGGGTAAGAAGAGGTTCTTCCTCAGCTGTGACCGGCGTATTGGAAGGCGGCGGGGGTGGTGCTTCTTCCTGAACGGCAGGAGGAGAAGGTTCGATCATTCCCAGTCCGGTTTCGTCGGTACCAAAGTTGACAAGGATGCCTTCTTCAAATTCCGGAGGTGGCGGAGGTGAAAATCCAAAAAGAATAAGCAAAAGAAATACTGCAACGTGGATAACCAACGTTCCTGCAATTCCTTTCTTTTTTTCCGAAGGAATCCTGTAGATCTCTCTATTTGGGCGTGGTTGCAATTATTAGTTTATAATTATTTGCCTGTGCAATATTCAATACTTCGACTACGCTTTCAAAGGGAACCGTTTTGTCGGCATGAAGCGATATAAAAGTTTCCGGTGTGCTGCCCAGCTTCTGTTTTAAAACTGACTCAAGCTCTGCAAGAGTCACAGGTTGCTGTTCAACAAAGTACCTTTGGTCAGCTGTAATTGAAACTGTGGTCTGAGGTTTTGCAGATGTCTGCGTGGAACCTTTCGGAAGCAGAAGTTTCAATGCTGTGGGATGAACCAGTGTTGAAGTTAACATAAAGAATATCAACAAATTAAATACTACGTCGGTCATTCCCACCGAGCTGAAACTGACGCTGATCTTATTTCTTTGCGAGATTGCCATTTAACGATCTGATTTAACCGGTTCGTTCAAAATATCCATAAATTCCGTAAGAGTGGCCTCAAGATTAAACACCACCCTTTCAACCCTGACAACCAGGGTGTTATACGCAAAGTATCCGAGGATACCTACAATTAGACCTGCAACAGTTGTAATAAGTGCGGTGTATATACCATCCGAGAGAAGTGACACTTCTATATTATTACCTGCCATTGACATTGCATAGAATGACCGGACCATTCCGATAACAGTACCCAGAAATCCCAGCATTGGTTCTGCACCTGTTATTGTAGCAAGAGTGGGGAAGCTTTTTTCCAGCTTCGATATTTCGAGTTTTCCCACATTTTCAATCGCTGTCTGGATATCCTGTAAAGGTCTGCCGAGCCTGGAGATTCCTTTTTCGACCATTCTTGCTGAAGGGCTATCGGTCGATCTGCAGAGTGCCAGTGCTGCTTCTACCTTACCATCATGGATATAGTCCTTTATCCGGTTCATAAAGTTCTGATCTTCCTTTGTTGCTCTTCTGATGACATAATACCTTTCGATGAAGATATAAGCTGCCACGAACGATAGCAGTACAATGGGGATCATAACCCATCCTCCCTTGATTGCGAAATCGAGCAGTGTCAGTTCAGCATCACTTGTTGTTGGTAAAGTAACCGGTACATCCTGCAAAATAAACTGTAAGAATCCCATATTAACTTAATTAGTTCTGTTTTAATTTCTTTTTATCTGATCATTTGTTTAAATCCGGTGCGAAGATATTAAAAAACGCATTTATACCTGATTGTATTATACACTGTTAATAACAAAGGTTTAAAATTTATTAACCGGAATGTAATGGGTATCTGCAAGATGTAGATTACCTTCCATTTGCGGTTACTTCAGGTTCCTCCTCCTTTTTCATTTCAGATTTGTTTCTTTTCCTGAAAAGGTCAGAAAATTTGTCAAAATCCTCCCTGAAAAACAATCCTATCCCCTGGGTATAATCATGTTTTCCGGTGGTAGGATCATTAAATCTATTGAAGAATTTAAACCGGACCTTCTCAGTTATCTTGTATTCTATATCAAAGTCACCGGTTATCTTTTCGGTAGTTTCAGTGGATCCTTTCTGATCCCGTACACCAAGGTTGCTGTTTATTGTAACCCTGTCATTTAGAAGCTGTGTAGACAGAGCCACTTCCACTTCCTGAGCATTAAGGTTTTCCCTGGATCCCGGCCGGTAGAGAAAGCCTATATCAAAATCCTGACTTATTTGTGATAACCAGTTACTCAACTGATTTGAAAGCATTTCGGTTGTTGTAACAGCCATACCGGTTCCGGCTGATTCAGTCCCTGAAGCCCCGATAAAACTGTTGGTGACCAGAAGGTAAAGAAACTGGCGGTTCATCTCCTCTTCCGAAGTGATCACGTTTCTGAGGTAAGCACGGTTCGCCTCATCGGCAGAGGGCAGTTCTATATCCAGGTCAATTGTCGGATTAAAAAGCTTGCCGGAAAGATTTATCTGACATTCCACCGGTATTCTCTCGTTATACTTTGAATCACTGACACCGGCGAGAATCGTATTCAGCGAAGTTCTCAGGCTGTAGATGGCTTTCATATCGATTTCGGCATTGTCAACGTCCCCGTTAAATGAAATTCTCCCTCCGCTTTCTATCTTGAACGGCTTGTTCAGGATATTACCCAGAGTAAATGTATATTCACCCTCCTCAATAATATAATCCCCTGAAATCCTCAGATCGCCCCTCCTGTTAAGATTGATATTCAGATTTCCATACCCGTGTCCTTTAATTACGTCTCCCACTTTCTCATCGAAGATCAGCTGTACTTCTGCATCGGGTGTCACTTCCAGGTCAAAATTAAGGTCAATGCCTGTCTGGGCAACAGTTGAAGGAATGTTTTTTACCGGTACCGTTTCAGGCATGCCGGAAGTATCAGGATTTATGAATGTAATAAATGAATGGTCAGAGATGGTTGCCGTGGTAACCAGGGGCATGTAGAACCGTGTATTACTTCCTGTTTTTGCCGATATATCAAATATAATGGAATTAGGACCGCTTTTGATCGTTGTTACTCCGGAACCAAAAGCGACACCATAAAACATTTCATTGTCTTTTGCATTGGTATTCAGGACCATTGTGTTATTTAATGTTATTGTGAGGTCGGGATAAAACTCTTTGAAGAATTCGTGATTTACTGATCCGCTGAGTGTTGCCAGATTACCTCTTTCATCAGTCAGTCTTATGTTCCTGAATAAAATATTGTTCCTGTTGAACCTGATCGAGTCATTGATCCCGTATTTTGTCTGGAGATAATCGACTTTTATTGATCCATTATCAACCATCACCGCACCTTTAATGACAAGCTTATTTGTTTCGCCTGACAACCTTATCGTTCCGGTTGCAGAACCGGCAATTTCAGATGCGAAAACTTTCAGTAAAGGGTTGAGAGCATTAATTGGCAGCTTGTCAGCGGTAACACTCAGGTCAATTATTTTGCCGGCAGGATCATAATGACCGGCAATGTCGAGCATTTTCTTTCCGTTAAAATTATTGCCTGCCCGGACATCTGCAACCTTGCTAATGTTATTCCAGGCTGAAATAAGCGACAGGGTTCCGTAATCGCTCTGAAGCAATGAAAAATCGCTTATCGCCAGATTACTCTCTATCAAGGGATTATGGAAAACATTCGTCAAAAGTATATTACCGTTCAGTTCTCCCTTCAATCCCAGGTCAATCTGATCAGGTTCATTTTTATTGGACAGAACATAATTCAGAGGTGAAATATTTATGCCTTTAAACTCCAGCCGAAGAGAATCAGCAGTATTTTCGGAGAGAGTGCCATCGATAAGGTAGTAACGTTCTCCGTTACTGATCAGCAACCTGTCGACATTCACGAAATTGGAATCAATATGCAGGGTGGAGTAATTTATTTTCCAGAGATTATTCCGGTTGTAAATTTCTGAAGAATCAATGTCAATTTTAAGAACCGGTCCCGAGTTACCCTTTGGATCTTTTATAAAGGAACCTCTGGCAGTAAAATCTCCACGGTTCAAAACAGCTTCATGGTTATCCCAGTTAAAGTTGAAGCGGAATTGATCCGGTTTTGTACTGATATCTGCTGAAAATCCCCTTAATTCAGATTGTCCCATAAAATTCAGTGAAGTGGTTCTCAGCATGGCTGAGAGGTCTGATGAGGAGAGATCGGCTTCAAAAGACATATTATTGAATGTATTGCCCCAGGCTTGCAACTTTTTTGCGTTCCAGATAATTTTCACAAGGCTGTCAGACATTATTTCCACGTTCAGAATGCTCTTTTCGGAAAGCAGGATCCCGGTACGAAAGAAGTTATTTATCTTGTCAGTATTCTTAAATGTAATGTTAAGGGTGAGCCTCTCTTTTACGAAATCGGTTTTCTTTAAAGGCATCCTGTACTTCGAAGGCACCAGTCTGGCAAGCGTTGAGCCGACAGATGAGTTCAGTCCGGCAATATTAAACCTTCCCCTGATTTCTGCATCAGCATAATCGGTGTGTAAACTGATAACATGCTGGTTATTATCAATGTAAGATCTGACGGTAAAATCATAAAGCTCAAGAGTAGTTCCAAATTTTGTTATATTGGAGTTCAGAAGCTTAATTTCCCCATCGAGGTTGTCAATATTATTTCCTTTAAAATTTGCTGTCAGCAACATTGATGCTGAGGCTGTGGTATCAGATTCCACAATATTGAGTTTGTAAAGGTTGGCTTTTGCAAGGTTAAGAGTAAAGTCAAATTCCGGAAGCTCACCGCTGAAATTGAACAATCCGAGGAGATCCATTTTAATATTCGGTTCAGAAATTTTTACCGTTCCATCCCAGGTCAATTCGCCAATATTACCGTTCAGGGAAATATTACGATATTTATAATTGTTGATCTCAACACTGTCGACTATACCGGTGAGCTGGCCGGTAAATTCCTTCAGTGAATATGCATACATGTCAACATTAGCCCTCATGCTCAGGTTGCCAAACAGATCTGATTCTCCTGTAAGTGCTCCCAATGCAATGCTTGTCCCGGTAACCAGTCCCTTGATTTTAAACCTGTTGGTTTCTTCAGGACGGAGCGAAACATCAAGGCTTAAATTTCCCGCATCAGAATTCAGCTTGCCATAGGCGACAAAATCGGTTGTGAATCCGGTAAAACTTCCATTAAATGAAATAGTTCCAAGTTTATCGAAATACTCCGGAAGTACAACGTTTCCTTTTTCCGGGATTTTAAAACTTCGGATTTCAGAGACATTGGTTTTTAGATCATTCACACTTATATGCATGTATGTGTTTTGTATCTCCGGCAATCCCGAGAGGTCAAAATCACAATCCAGGATTGTATTATCCCGGTAGGACAAACTGATATTACGACCCCTCATTTCAGCGACAGTACCATATACCCTGCCTGAAATATAGATTGAATCGTTCATACCCTTAATCGGAGCCACAAAGTGCTGCAGGTCATTGGAACTGACCAGGGATTTCTCCAGCAATATGTCAAGCCTGACTGCATCTATGAAATTTCCATATGAACCGGTTGAATCAGGTCGAAGCTCAAAATGGGATACATTCAGAATACTGCTGTCGCAATTGATATATGCATCTGAAAAGAGGATATGGTTTCTTGTTATAAGAAAATCGCTGTTCATTTTCCTGACAGTAAATCCGCCTGACTCAACGAACGACAGATTATAGATACTGAATGATGTGGAGTCGTCCCCGACAATGAAATCTTCCACCATTCCGTTGATCCCGGAAAGGCGGAGATTATTGAAATCAATTGGTGTGGCACCTCTTTCCGCATCTTTATTTATAAGATAAAATCTGGCATTTCTCAGATTTGCCTGATGAATGATTACAGTGGTTCCGGGTTTAGCTGTGTCCACGGGTTGCATCAGCATATCAAGGTACCATCTAAGATTCAGTATGCCGGTTGAATCAGTGATAAGTGCAACAACAGGATCTGTTACCGAAACCTGTCCAAGAGTGAATTTCTTGTTTTTGAAATTGAGATTTCTGATGCTGGCGGTTATCTTGCTTGTAAAAATCAATGTATCGTTGTTTTTATCCTTAATAAGCACATCGGTCAGACTAACCTTGTTGAAGAAAATAAATTCTGCTCTTCCAACAGAAATGGTCGATTGGATCTCATGGGAAAAATGTCGTGTAATTCTTTTTATGAGCAGGGTTTGAACGAATGAGCTGCTTAAAAGAGGATAGAGTATCATTGGGAAAAGGATTATGATCCCGATAATGATTATAAAATATTTAACCGATTTTTTAATATTTTTGAACATTTAATCCTTAAAAAATCAATTATCAAAATAACCTAAATTATACGGAAAATCAAAGCATTAATGACAGTAACAATATTAGCAATAGAATCATCCTGTGACGATACATCGGCAGCAATTGTGAGGGACGGATTTATCCTTTCAAACTTAACGGCGGGACAGGATGTGCACAGGGCATACGGCGGAGTTGTTCCTGAGCTTGCTTCAAGGGCCCATCAGGTTAATATTGTGCCTGTTACTGATCAGGCAATTAAAAAAGCAGGGATCGCTGTAACTGATATCAATGCCGTTGCTTTTACCCGGGGACCCGGACTGCTCGGATCATTGCTTGTCGGAACATCTTTTGCCAAGGGATTTGCTCTGTCGCTAAATATTCCGTTAATTGAAGTAAATCATTTACAGGCTCATGTGCTGGTGCATTTTATACGGCATAGAGATATGGAATCCAAAGTTCCGGAATTTCCTTTCCTTTGCCTGCTTGTTTCCGGTGGTCATACAAGGATTATTGTGTTAAAGAGCCATCTTGAAATGGAGATACTTGGAAACACGGTTGACGATGCTGCCGGGGAGGCATTTGATAAATGCGGAAAGCTGATGGGTCTTCCGTATCCCGCAGGTGCGGCAATTGATAACCTTGCAACAAAAGGCGATAAGAAAGCTTTTCTCTTTTCAAAACCATCGGTCAAAGGGCTTGATTTCAGCTTCAGCGGACTTAAAACGAATTTTCTTTATTTTCTGAGGGACAAAATTAAAAGCGATCCGGATTTCATCGAAAAGAACAAGGCTGATCTTTGCGCATCTCTGCAGTATACCATCGTAAGCATTCTTACAGCAAAGCTGGTTAAAGCCTCAATTGAAACAGGAATTAAAGAGATCGGCATTGCCGGCGGAGTTTCTGCCAATTCGGGATTAAGGAGCGCAGTGAAGAAAGAAGCTGAAAAAAGGGAATGGAATCTTTTCATCCCCGAAATCAGTTTAACGACAGATAATGCTGCAATGATTGGGATTACCGGGTATTATAAGTATATTAGAGGTGAATTTACATGTCAGGATATTACGCCTCTGGCGCGAATTTGACAGATTTAATGATTGATAATATTAAATAATTTAATAAATTCGGATCATATTATTAATAAATAATGAAGGAGCTGAAAATTTTACCGACTAAAACCTCTCCTGAAATCTTATTATCCCCTGAAGGTTTGGTACAGATCAAAGGGCGCTCCATTCACGAGAATGTATCTGAATTCTATGAAATTGTTGAAAAATGGGTCAGTGAATATATCAGGATCCCGGCTGAAATGACATGTGTCGACATGAACCTTGAGTACTTTAACAGTGCCAGCGCTAAAGTATTTATTCATCTTCTGGAAAAGATCAAGCATGTAAGTTTGAAAAACAAGAAATACGTCATCAACTGGTACTACGAGGATGGCGATGAGGATATCCTGGAACGGGGGGAATATTTTTCATCTATTCTGGACACCCACTTTAACTTCATCAAGATCAACTGACATTCCCGATTAAATTACCTTAGGGACCTCTTCAAAAAAAAGCAATGCGAGGAACATGGAGACGAGTTCGGGCTCCATGTGTAAAGGTTTATTCAGCCAGCGGATCAGCCACCCTGCCCATGAAAATTATCGAATTTGTTTCGATCTCCCTGATTACATACAGGAAGGAATGATCGGCGTTGAATTCCAGCGGAGGAGGTGGCATAGATGTCACACCTATTTCGACCACTGTTGCTGCAGCCGCTTCAGTACCCTCTTCATTGGTCTCGATAAATGCCTGATGTGTTACTTCATTGATAAGCAGGGGCGGGGTTTCGGCGATATTAGTGAAATCGGCGAAATCGGTAAATGCGATTCCCATACCCATGTCAGTAAGGATATCCTTCAGTTTCTTTTTGAAACTGTACTTAAAACGGGGAATCGAAACGTTTACCTCACGTTCCCCAAGCTGAGAGGTCCATGCTTCAAATGCATCACCTGTCATTGAGGGAAGCACTCCGGCAGTTCCGTTTTCAACGTCGGGAAGGATTATATCCATTACAAAATTGCCCTGTCCGTAAGGAAACTCAGCCAGGATGAATCCGTTACCATCGAAGACCCTGAAATCATCTGTTTGTTTCATCATCTGCACATCTGTTTCGGTACCCGATGGTTTAAAGAAAGGTTTTTCGGAAGTGTTATCAGGATCAAACTGCATCTTCCATTTTCCTTTGAAGTAAATGGCATTGATAAGAAGCATAACTGCATTTTCGTTCAGTTCGTCGACCATATCTTTTATCAGGCCGTTTGTTTTATCCTCTATCCAGGCATTGATCTTATCGGGTGCGGCAGGATCTTCAATATCAAAAGGCTCTGATTCGGCATTATAATATTCGGTGAGAATATCTATGAATGATTTTTTTACGGCGAAGTCATTCTCAGTCCATACTGAATTGGCAATGGACATTATCACGCGTTTGTCGACCGAAAGGAGCGCTTTGGTAAGCTCTTTGAAAGGACCATTTATCTCTTCCGGGGTAAACCCTGAAACTCTGAGTGCATCCATAATCGCATCGCGGGTTGCACCATCAGCTCCGTTGAGGGTCATTGATAAAGCATAGGAGATGCTTAAGGGCGAGATGATTACATTTTCTTCCTCACCGGCATTTTCAAGTATCAGATTGAAAATATCAAATGCAAATGAGTTTCCTGATTCAACAAGAGCGATCTGTGTGGCATCCAGGTCAATCGGAACAGGGTCCTTTGGGAGATCCTCTGGTGCCTTGGTGCAGGTTGTGGTAACAAGCGGGATCATTATTGAGAAGACCAATAATTTCTTTAAAATATTATATTTCATACACTTAAGCTTATTGAACCTTTGGTATAGATTAGTAATTTTAATACCAGTAGTCCGGGTTATATCCCTCTAGCCCAAAAATCATGCCATTAGTTATGTGTCTTCCTGCGTTTTCTTGAGGTTTCTAAATAAGCTTTCAGATAAATGAGGGAAATCAGGAAGAACAACATTCCAAGGATCAGAAGCGCCAGAAATGTAAATACTGATGGATTTTCAATATCAGGCAATGGATTCTTAAGCCTGTAAATATATCCAAACACTGTATACAGGATCACTATTATTGAGATCGCGAGACTGAAGATTATTGTGGTTGCATCGAAAATACGTGTCGTTTTATAAAACCTGGATGCCCTGAACCGGACGTACGATGCATGTGCGTAAGCACGGGCACGCTGTCTTGATCTGTCCTGCCTGTATTTTCTCCAGTCCTCCATTGCCTGCCTGTAAGCTTCATCGCTGTTTGTCAGTCTGTCATAATTTGCAATAAGGAACTCATAGGCTTCAGTCACCCTGATAAATTTTTCCTTGGCATCGGGAGAATGATTGATGTCGGGGTGATACAGGCGTGCTTTCTGCCTGTAAGCTTTTTTGATATCATCAACCGAAGCAGTAATATTCAGTTCCAAAAGATCGAAATAATATGATGATCTTACATTCACTCCCGCAACGAATTATAACACAATTAACGAAATTTTATTGGGTATTCCGTTAATTCTTACTTTATTTTATCTTTATAATCAAACTGAAACATTACAATAGATCATAAATCATAAATCATAAATTAATCCAGACCCATGAAAAAATATAATGTTGGAATCGTCGGTTACAGCTGGGCCGCAGGAGCCCATATCGAAGCAATTAACAGGACATCCCTTGCACAGGTCACTGCCGTATGTTCCTCACGCAAACTCGATCCGGGAGACTTATGTGCAAAGTATGGCGGATCAATAAAATGTTATACAGATCTGGGAAAGATGCTTGAGGATCCCGGCCTTGATGTGGTTTCAATATGCAGTTACCCTGCCGACCATGCAAAGCAGGCAATAATGGCAGCAAATGCCGGCAAACATCTGATAATAGAAAAACCCGTGGCATTGACCTGGAAAGATTGTCTGAATGTAAAAGAAGTGGTAAATAAAACAGGTGTGAAGACCTGTGTATGCTTTGAATGCCGTTTTTCAAGCCAGCTTCTTGCCATCAAGTCAGTTATTGACCAGGGTCTGCTGGGCAAAATACATTATGGTGAAGTAGATTATTATCATGGTATCGGACCATGGTATGGCCAGTTCCGCTGGAATATTAAAAAGGATGCAGCCGGAAGCAGCCTGCTTTCAGCGGGATGCCATGCAATGGACGCCCTGCTTTTATGCATGGGAACTGAATTTGAGACAGTTACCAGTTATTCAGCTTTTTCCGCCAACAAGGATTTCGCAAAATATGAGTATCCTACAAGTTCAGTTTCAATTATAAAATTTAAGAATGGTGCAGTAGGTAAAGTCGCATCAGTCATTGATTGTCTGCAACCCTATTATTTTCACTTTCATCTGGTCGGAAGCGAAGGAAGCCTTCTTGATAATAAATTCCACTCTGCCAAAATCGAGGGTCTCAATAAGAACAAATGGAGTGAATTATCGGTGAAGATGCTGGATTCGGGTGATGTGTCCGATCACCCTTACCAGGTTCAGTTTGAAGCTTTCTTTAAAGCAGTTGAGGGGGGGAGGGAGATGCCTTTAACCAGCCTGAATGATGCTCTGAAAACTCATGAACTGATCTTTGCAGCTGACAAATCTGCGGAGAACAATGCAGTCAAAAGATAGAAATTTACGGTATTATTTTACTATTCCGGTAAATCCCATAAATGCAAGTGCCAGAATTCCGGCAATTACAAGAGAAATGGGAACTCCTTTCATTCCTTTCGGAATATTCATAAGATCAAGTTGTTCCCTGATTCCGGCAAGTATTATGAGCGCGAGTCCGAATCCAATAGCTGTGGAAGCACTGTAGATCACAGCTTCCATGAGATTATAATTCTTCTTGATAACCAGGATGGCAACACCAAGGACAGCACAATTTGTTGTTATTAAAGGCAGGAATATCCCGAGAGCCTGGTAAAGAGACTGACTTGTTTTTTTCAGGATGATCTCCACCATCTGAACCAGGAAAGCGATTACGAGGATAAATGTAATGGTCTGCATAAATGAAATACCCAGTTTTTCCAGTACATAAGTCTGAATAAGGTAAGTGACTATAGTTGCAAGAACCATTACAAAGACTACTGCACCGGTCATCCCAATTGCCGTATTCACTTTATTTGAAACGCCCAGAAAAGGACATACCCCCAGAAATTGGGCAAGCACGACATTATTGATAAAAACAGCGGATATTATTATCAGAATATATTCCATTTCTGTTAGTATTTATGTTTTTTTGATCTTGTTGACAAGTGCGATCATGTATCCAAGGGCAATGAATGCACCGGGCGCAAGAATAAACACAAGAATCCCGTCGCCCGGGATGAATTTATAACCGAAAAGTGACCCGCTGCCGGCTATTTCGCGGAATGCACCAAGAATCCCCAGTGCCAGCGTAAAGCCGAGTCCCATTCCGAGACCGTCAATAAATGATGAGAGCACGCTGTTTTTGCTGGCAAATGCTTCAGCGCGACCAAGTACTATGCAGTTTACAACAATAAGAGGGATAAATATTCCAAGCTTTTCATAAAGTTCAGGTACATATGCCTGCATTACAAGATCAACGATAGTAACAAAGGAAGCAATTACAACAATGAAAGCCGGGATCCTTACCTTGTCGGGAATAACATTTGCAAGCATGGCGATCACAACATTTGATCCTATCAGGACAAAGGTTGTGGCAATTCCCATCCCCATTCCATTTAATGATGAAGATGTTGTAGCAAGGGTGGGGCAGGTCCCCAGTACCAACACAAGTATAGGGTTTTCCTTTAATAATCCCTTAGTCAGATTTTGCAGCTGATTCATTTTAAATCTCCTTTCCGTATAGTATTGTATGCCCGCTGGATTGCGTCGCAATAAGCTCTGGAGCTGATGGTTGCTGCGGTTATCGCATCCACCGGACCGCCATCCTTTTTTACTTTAAGCATAAACTCAGCAGGATTTTTTCCGGTAAACTGATCCCTGAATTCGGGTTCAGTCATCTTTGTCCCGAGACCGGGAGTCTCCTTATGGTCCAGAACGGCAATATTCACAATTGTACCATCAGTCTTAAAACCTGCCATCAGACTTATGTTTCCGCTGAATCCTTTTGTTGTGTATGTGTTCACTGCATAACCCACGATCTCTCCGTTCTTCTTTGCCGGGAAGATATCGAGACTGTCACCTTCACCGGTCGCCAGCCTGTACATCTCATCATTCGGATTATTGTCGAATTCGGGTACAACCTGCTTAATGGCATCAAGTTTCTCATTAAGGATTGAAAGTGCTATCGGTCCTTTGGTCATTTCATAGACCAGGCCAAGACATGCAGATGATATCAGCGTAATGAGGGTGAGCGACATCACCATATTTTTGAGTGTCGATTCGGTTTTAGCCATTTTTTACTACCTCCCCGAATCGTTTTGGTTTGATATAAGCATTCATAAGCGGAACAAATGCGTTCATTATAAGTATTGCAAATGATACACCTTCAGGATAGGCACCCCAGATTCTGATCACCACAGTAAGCATCCCAATCCCGAATCCATAGAGCAGCATTGCTTTCAGATTCATCGGTGAAGTGACATAGTCTGTAGCCATGAAGATGGCACCAAGCAGCACACCACCGGCAAGAATATGGAACTGTGGATTCGCATACTTTTCAGGATTAATTGCCCAGAGAATGCCGGTGAAGATAAAAATGGTCACTACAATGGTTGCAGGTATATGCCAGGTAATGATCTTCCTGAAAAGGAGCCAGGCGAATCCGAGCAGCAGGGCAGCCGCAGCAACTTCTCCCATAGAGCCACCCATTTCGCCCAGAAACATCTGGGCAGGGGTGGGGATCTGCGACATAAGCTGGGAGATCGGTTCTCCATTCTTGAGCCCTTCCTTGATTATAGCGAGGGGTGTTGCGCCAGTTACAGCATCAGTATAACCTGTGTCGAAACCGGCAGGCACCGGCCAGCTTGTCATCTGAACCGGAAAAGAGATAAGCATAAAGACGCGTCCGACAAGCGCAGGGTTGAATGGATTGTTTCCGAGCCCGCCAAAAGTCATTTTTGCGACAGCTATTGATATAAAGCTGCCAATCACAATTATCAGTACCGGAATGTTTGAAGGAAGGTTGAATGCCAGTAGAAGACCTGTGACGACAGCTGATCCGTCAGTGATTGTGATCGATGTCTTTAATACATACTTAGCTATAAAGTATTCAAACAGGAGACAGGAGGCTACTGAAACTGTTGTTACTATTAAGGCACCGTAGCCGAAAAAGAATACTGATGTAAAGAATGCAGGGATAAGCGCTGTAACAACGCCGAGCATCAGCTTTTGAGTTGTCTCTTTTCCATGGATATGCGGTGACAGTGAGACATTAAGGAGGTTATTCATCTGAAGGTATAATGTAACGAGTTAATTCGACATTCGTTTCCTTGCCATTTTAATGACAGTTGCCTTCCCTAAGCGGATATAATCGAGAAGCGGGCGCCCGGCAGGGCAGGTATAGCTGCATGATCCGCACTCCATGCAATCGGTGATCCGTTCCCTTTCAGCTCTTTCGAATTCGTTTTTTTCGGATAGCGCCATCAACAGGTATGGTTCCAGGTTAAGGGCACATGCCGCAACACACTTTGCACACCTGATGCATGGCCGGATTACTGTTCTTTCCGATTCGTTACGCGGAATAAGAACTATCCCCGATGTTCCTTTAACAACAGGTACATCAATATTAGGTATAGCCTTTCCCATCATCGGTCCGCCGGAAATTACCTTGCCTGTATCTTCCGGCAATCCGCCTGCTGCTTCAATCAGGCTCCTGACAGGGGTACCGGTCCTGACAAAATAATTACCCGGATTTAAAACAGATCTGCCGGTGATAGTGACCACCCTTTCAAAGAGGGGTTTATTCTTTTGAACAGCCTCATATACGGCAAAAGCAGTTCCAACGTTATGGACAACTGCATTGACATCAAGAGGCAGACGGCCTGAAGGAACTTCCCTGTTAATGAGGGCTTTAATGAGTTGTTTTTCAGCACCCTGGGGATATTTAACCTTAAGTGAATGAACTGTAATTCCCTGGAATTCCTTAGCCAGGCCTGAAAGTTGGCTGATAGCATCCGGTTTGTTGTTTTCAATCCCTATAAGAGCTTTGTTAACCTTCAGAGCTTTCATCAGGATCGAGGTACCAATTAGGATCTCCCTGGCTTTTTCAAGCATAAGACGGTGATCGGATGTAAGATATGGTTCACACTCAGCTCCGTTTATTATCAGCGTATCACATCTCTTTCCTGCCGGTACCGTAAGCTTGACATGTGACGGAAAAGTGGCACCGCCAAGTCCGACAATACCTGATTCCAGGCATTTTTTTATTATCTCTTCGGAAGAGAACTTTATTCCGGCAGGTATCGAATCAGTTCTGTCAATTGTTTCGAGCCATTCATCACCTTCAGTATCAATAAATACTGCTGTCTGTCTGAAACCGGTGGAATCGAGGATAGTGTCAATTTTACTGACTTTACCTGACACAGAGGAGTGTATGTTTGTTGAGACAAATCCTTTACTCCGGGCTATAACCTGTCCGGTTTTTACAGTATCGCCTTTGTTAACTTCCACAACGGCTGGCTCTCCGATATGCTGTGACACCGGTATGGCAACACTTGCAGGCAGTGGCAGGTGCTTTATCGCTGTGCCGGCAGTTATTTTATTTTCTGGTGGATGAACACCTCCGACTTGAAATGTTTTCAATTCTTTAGTTTTAGTTATAATTAAACATCCGGATTAACCTTTACCACCTCGACTTCCGT
>CAZKMH010000002.1:0-28537 GCA_964553395.1 uncultured Rikenellaceae bacterium
GTGTCGGTTGCCACAGACCTCCTGCAGTACGATGCCCATTTTTTCCTCGTCAATTACATTTGAGGTGGCAGTCATATATGCTTTGCTTGCCTTGTAGTATACCGAAGCATACACTTCCTTTATCGCATCTGATAAAGCTTTCACCATCAGCTTGTTGTCAATAATCCTGGGAATCATGTACGTTGAATATACACCGGCAAACGGCTGATAATATGAATCTTCGAGCTTGCTTGATGATCTGACAGCAATTGGGTGATTTCGTGACACAGCTAGAAAAGCGTAAAAATCCTGATACACCCTACCGGGCAATTCGGCACTCAGGAATCTGTCAAGTATTTCATTATCCGACAGATCCGAAAGCGCTACCGAATAAAGATTGTTATGATCCATGAACTCATCAAAGCTGTCGGTGCTCAGGACCACTGTCCTTGGAATTGATATCAGAACGTCAGGGAACTTATTGAAGAGCTTATAGTTCTTGATGATCCTGTTTATAAAAGCAAGGCCTCTGGCTTTTCCGCCTATTGATCCCTCACCGATACGTGAAAAGATCTGATACTCATCGAAGCTCGATTTATCGAATTTTGCAATCACTCCCCTTCCCTTTCCCAGCCGGAAACTTGAGATGGCGACATAAAGAAACCGCCTCATCTCGTCCATGGTTGCAAAATCCTCTTTATGTATATATTTGAACATCTCGGCAACAGGGAAGAGCGCCCTGGCATTCAGCCATTTGGAAAAGTGATTTCGGGTAGCATGGTATTCAAGTACACTATCAGGAATAGTGAGCAGCTTCTGCTGGAGGCTCTGCAGATCCGTGGCGATTGCTATCGGTTCAAGAGTCCCCGGATTCCTGAAAACAAACGGCCCGAATGAAAGATTCTGGATAATAAAGTTACGAAGTTCAAGAGCCAGTGTTTTGGAGTATTTGTGTATAAAACCTGCGCCCAGCTCTTCAGCCCTCCATTTATGATCCAGGTTGGAAGACTGAAGCAAAAACGGAACCTTGTCATCATCAGCCATTACAACTTTGCACAGCTCAAAACCTGCATTTTCATCAGGATTACCATCCCTGTTATAAGTTATATCGGATATTACTCCGAGTACATTGTACTTATATTTTTTGTACAGGTTAACCGCATCATTGAAGTTGCTTGCAACCAGTATCTTAGGCCGGCCTCTCATTTTGAGCATCCTTTGATGTTCATTGAGCGCTTCACGTTGAAAATCAAGAGATTGCAGAAGCACTATCCTGTATAGATTTGGAAGATAAGCTGAAATATATCTTATGGAGTTCTCAACAAGGATTATTGCCTGAACACCGATATTTTCTATATCATGTTCGGCATTCATCTTATCTTCTATCAGCTTTATGATAGCAAGAATTAGCGAAGCATCCCCAAGCCAGCAAAATACATAATCAATCGCACTGAGATCTTCACCTTCAAGTCTCAGTGATACCTCCCGTGAAAAATATGTAAGGACAACTATCGGGATATTTTTATTTTCTGCCTTGATCATTTTGGCAAGGGCAAATACATCAGTACCTTTCAGGCTGACCATTGAGATCACAAGATCAATATTCCCTTCTCTGAGTATCTTAAAAGCATCATCAGCATTGTCAGTCTGAACAAACACAGGAGGATGCCGCAGGTTCAGAGACACATATTCATTAAAGATCTGCTCATCTATCCTGCCATCCTCTTCAAGCATATAATTGTCGTAATTGCTGCATATCAGCAGCACCCTGTTGATCCGCTTCTGCATGAGCAGGTCAAAAGAAGTATCTGTAAAATCATATTTCTGGAGATCGAGCACTCCTTCAATGATCGACATATTCGTTCGATATTATTTATTCATCGTGATTATTGCAATCCTTTTCTTACCATCCATCCGAACAATAAGGGGTTTTTCAAACCGGACATGCCGGAAGAAGTTCCCCTGCCCGATAACCTTCTGCTTTTTAAGCTTTTCCCAGTTAAGTTTTCCGTCATTCATCCACGGATTAATTGAAAAATAACCGACATTCATTGATGTGACATTATGGAAAAAGTGGGATCCGAGGGAAGCGTCAAGATAAAAATCAGGCAGACCTACCTCAACGATAACCTTTGCATTGGAAATCTGAGGCCATGCAACCGGGATTCCAAGAAACCTGTCATGTGTACCCCAGCGGCCGGGCCCTATAAGGATGTACTTACGTTTTTCCTTCATCAGGTTTTCGTTGATCGTGTCTATCTCTTCTGCCATTTCGACTGTCTGCAGATTATTGAACTTCTCTGATTCAAGATATACAATATCGGAAATATCACTCAGAAGACCGTTGCCCATGCTTTTTTTTGTTTCAAGGATCAGGTCGTCCTTATCAATACTCTCATTATCAATATCATATCCGGCTCCGGTTCCAATCATTGGCTTGATCTGCAGCAGATAAAATGATGCGTTCCCATCCTTATCCTTTGAAGCATCAACAGCAAACTCAATTTCCGAAGGATTACCAGTTGCTTCCTCGACAACCTCAAGAATTGTTTTAAGGGTTGATGAGAGCGGGATATAGTTGAATTTCAGGATATCTGCAAAATTAACCACCCGCGGACCCGGTGTGTCAAGTCCGGGGACAATTGTATCATTATCGATATTCAAAACCGATGCTGAATGAGCCAGGGTACCATGTTCCTCAGCCTTGCTTATATCAAGATATGCAAGAGTGGCCTTTTCGCCTTCGAGAAGGTTTACATCTTTTTTCGTCAGGTCCACGGCATAAAAACTAACCTGTGAATTCTTATAAAGATCTTTCTGTGAGATAATCTCGATATTCGGATATGCGGGAGAGAACCTGAAAGCCCTGGCCCCCTCAGCCACGTAGTGTCCGAGGCCTATCGCCACCACTGCAACTCCGTCCTCGGGGGTCATGTGTGAAACAGGATAAAAATTGTACGATTGTGCCGTGCCGCTGATGTGAGGATAATAAACATCTTCAAATCTGGTTCCGGCAACTTCCTGTATAACAACTGCCATTTTTTCCAGCTCGATTTTATAATTTATTGCCTCAAAATAGGTCCGCGAACTCTTTGAATAAATGGAAGAGAAAACAAGTTTGATGGCACCCGTCATCTGCTTGAGCCTGATCTCAAAATCGGGGTGATTATTGGGAAGAAGATAGGTTCCGAAAATTCCCGAGAATGGCTGACTCAACGAATCTTCAAACAGGCTGGATGATCTCACAGCCAGGGGTTTATTACTATGCTTCAGAAATATTCTCAATTTTTTCTCCAGGGTATAGCTGAGGCTTCCGTTAATGAAAAGCTTCTGTAAGACTCCATAATCCTTTTCCTCATTTATTTTGTCCCAGAGATGATTCCGGTCCATGAACATGTCAAATTCATCGGTCCCGATAATAGCTGTAACAGGCGTTTTGATGTTGATCCCCGGGAGCAACCGTCCCAGTTCAAAACTGTAAATCAGGGTGTTAATAAAGGCAAGACCTCTGCCCTTTCCTCCCAGCGACCCGCTGGAGAGGCTGACCACATTTGTCTCATCGGCCAGTGCAGATTCCTCAAAATTTACTACCCTGCCTTTATTCATTTCACGCCTTCGTTTACGGATGAGGTCGAGAAGAAATTCCCTCAATTCCTTAAGGCTGCCGAAATCCGAAACTCTTACAGGATTTATCTGCCTGGCAATTTTCACCTCTCCTCTCGCCATGAGCCATTGTGAAAAATGGTTCCTCATGGCATGATATTCGAGCGAATCCTCGGGAATTGTCACAAGATATGATTCGAATTCCTTCATCGATTTCGCCACGGCGATCTGTCTGCCTTTATCGTCCCGGTATACGAAATGCCCGAAACCCAGGTAATAGTTTATAAATGATTTCAGGTCCTGCATCAGGCTTTCCGAATTCTTATTTATGAAATTCGATTTAAGCTGAAATGCATATTTTGCATTTTCGGGATCAGCTGACTGAATTACAGTGGGAAGTTTCGGCAATAAGCTCTTGATCTGCTTTATCAGCTCAAAACCTGCCGAATCATGGTACTCTCCGTTCTTCGGAAACCGGATATCGGAAATTACACATAACAGATTATTTTCAAACCTGTCAAATATTGTAATTGCATCCTCCCAGTTCAATGCAAGAAGTATCTTTGGCCGTGCTTTAAGTTTCAGCACTTTATAGAGTTCGTCTGTTGAGACATCCTCAATAAGATTCCTGGTCTGCTCCATCACCAGGGTATAAAGAATCGGGAGATATGTGGAATAATATTCTGCGGAATCCTCAACAAGCAGGATAACTCCGGTGAGCCCTTTTTTGGTATCGTTGTCTACATTAACCCTGTCCTCAAGGAGGTTAACCATTGCAAAGAACACTTTTGATTCCCCGGTCCAGACAAAATAGCTATCAATGGGAACGCCGGCGGCTTTCTGTTTTTTAATGTATGGAACGTCATCCGCATTATTTATCAGAAGGAACGTGGGCATATAAGGATATTTATCCTTGATATTTCTGCAAAGTGTCATAGAACCTTCCTTATAAAGCCCGATCATAATAATGACCATATCATAATGCCGGGCCTTCAGTCTTTTGAATGCTTCTTCCTCGCTCGATACTCCCGTTAGCCTTGGAAGAGAAGTAAGACTCATCTGGTGATACTCACCAAGCATATGATCGGCGAACCTTCCTTCACCTTCGATTGAGTATGCATCGTACAGATTTGCTACAAGAAGTATCTCTTTGACCTTGAATGGCTGCAGATCGTGGAAAACATCACGCTCCGCATTGTGCCGCTCAAGGAATTTCTGAAGCAGCTGCCGGCTCGACAGATCTTTCAGATCCTCAACTTCTTCACCTGGTGTCTGTCTTTTTAAGATAATGTCACGTGCCTTGGAACTGTTGATATACCCTGTAATGAGCCCGGCGATATTCTGTATAAGGTCCCGCTCCTCCTTCAGGAACGGACCTTCATGTTCAAACCTGAATTCCTGTGTATAACAGATCTCTATAGTTCCGTTCTCATTGTCAATGGTGCTGAATTCCTGGGTCATCTTCCATGATGTCTCCCTGAACCCGGGTGTTTCAAATTTTTTATCACGGTAGGTTATCCGTGCTTCCGTATATTTAGGATATTGCCAGGCTGCAGGGAGGTTAAGGACGATCTGCTGAAGGGTTTCTTCAACCGGTTTGCCTTCCTTAAGAATATAAGTAGTTTGATTTATGCATGACAACTCTTTTACACGTTCGTGCTGTTCATGCAGCAAACGGTGATATTCAGGGCTTATTTGGTTCTTTTCGTCCATTGTACGGCTGATTGAAAAAATCAGGATGTAAAATTACTAAAATTACCAATAACCGCACGATAAATGGACAGGGCAGGATCAGAGCACTACTCTACCTTCCAGATAGAACCGCTGTGCATCAGATCATCCATACACTTTATTTTCGAATCCTTCCGGACAGAATTGATCTGTCCGGTCAGATCATCTTCATAGGTGCTCACGTCAACAGATCTTATTACTCCCAGGGCAACAGGATATTCAGGATACTTCATATTGGCAAGCATATACTGTATTCCCGGGTTTGGCTCCTGAGCATCGTGAATAAGTATGTCTTTTTCGCTGATTCCGTTTTCACCAAGCCTGACAACCTGCAGTTTTAGTCCATTGAGTATAAGTCCCTTACTATTTTCCTTCCCGAACAGCATCGGTTTACCGTGCTCCAGGATTATTGTCCTGTCTTCCCTTACCTCCCTGGATGCTACTTTCTCGTGAATACCGTCGTTAAAGATTATACAGTTCTGAAGCACTTCAATTACTGAGGTCCCTTTATGTTTGCCGGCTTCAATAAATATCCTGGTTGAGAGTGTAACATTTACATCTATGGTCCGGGCAAAGAACCTGCCCTTTGCTCCGATGACAAGCTCGCCTGTTGAAAATGGCTCCTCGATAGTTCCGTAGGGTGAGGTTTTTGTTACCAGTCCTTTTTCAGATGTTGGTGAATATTGCCCCTTTGTGAGTCCGTAGATCTCGTTATTGAACAGGATTATATTAATATCAATATTACGGCGTATGAGATGAATGAAGTGATTGCCGCCAATTGCCAGAGCATCTCCGTCGCCTGTTATCTGCCATACCGACAATTCAGGATTTGCTATTTTAACTCCGGATGCAATGGCTGATGCACGCCCGTGTATTCCATGGAATCCATATGTATCCATATAATAAGGGAACCTTGAAGAACAGCCAATACCTGAAATGAACGCAAATTTCTCCTTCGGAATGCCAAGTTCCGGCAGTGCTTTCTGAACGGCATTTAACACTGCATGGTTACCGCAACCCGGGCACCATCTGATTTCCTGGTCACTTTTGAAATCTTTCGGAGAGTACTGAGATGTTTGTGTATCCACCATTTTATTCAACCTCCAGTATTTTTAAACATTTTTCCTTTATTTCACCAGTTGTGAACGGTAAACCCTGTACCTTGTTTATTTGTTCATATCTGAATTCCTGCAGATTCATGCGCAGGTAACCGGCAAACTGTCCAAGATTCAATTCAGCCACAACGATTTTCCTGAATTTCCCGAATATTTCCCTCACATTTTTCGGTAATGGATTGATATAGTTGAAATTGACAAAACCAACCTTATATCCTTCAGACTGTAATTCCCTGACGGCTGTTATAAGATAACCCCGTGAACCGCCCCAGCCGACAACAAGCAGATCGCCCGATCCCTCGCCTGTAACCTTGAGATCCGGTATTTTTTCAGCCACTCTGGCGACCTTGTCAGCCCTTAATTTCACCATCATCTCATGATTCTCCGGAATATAAGATACTGTTCCCTTTATTGTTTTTTCGAGTCCTCCTATCCTGTGTTCAAGCCCCGGTGTACCGGGTATTGCCCACGAACGGGCGAGAGTATCGCAATCCCGTTTATAAGGAAGGAATGGTATCTCATTCCTGTCTGCAAAAGGAGGATGTATTTCCGGCAGATCCTTCATAGAGGGAATTCTCCACGGTTCACAGCCATTGCCAAGATAGCTATCCGTAAGAAGCAGAACAGGGGTCATGTGCTCAACAGCAATTCTGGCTGCTTCAAATGCATAGTGGAAACAGTTGGATGGTGTGCTTGCTGCAAGTACAACCACCGGGCATTCGCCATTCCGGCCGTAGAGAGCCTGCATCAGGTCAGCCTGCTCTGTTTTTGTCGGGAGACCGGTGGATGGACCAGCCCTCTGAACATCAACAATAACAATCGGAAGTTCCGCCATTACGGCAAGCCCTATTGCTTCAGATTTTAATGCCAGTCCGGGCCCGGATGTTGATGTTATTGCCAGTCTTCCTGCAAAACTTGCTCCAAGTGCCGAGCAGATGCCTGCAATCTCATCCTCAGCCTGAAAGCTCTTGACGCCCAGATCTTTACGAAGGGCCAGCTCTTCCAGAATACCGGTTGCCGGGGTTATAGGGTATGATCCTATGAAAACCTCCAGACCTGCTTTTTCTGCGGCTGCAAGAAAGCCCCAGGCGGTTGCCACGTTTCCACAGATATTGCGGTAGGTTCCTTTTGCGATCGGGGCAGGTTCAATTTTAATGACCGGATTCAATGCTTCAATGGTTTCAGCATAATAGTATCCGGCTCTTAATGCAACCTTGTTTGCCTCGGCAATCTCAGGTTTTTTCTCAAATTTCTTATCAAAATATTGTTCTGTGTATTTGAGTTTTCTGTCAAAAAGCCAGTATACCATTCCCAGCGCGAACATATTCTTGGTCCTTAGCACTGATTTCGGATCAAGACCATAGTCCTTCAGAGCCTCTTTGACCATTGAGGAGATGGGGGCTGCAATTATATTATAGGTTTCAAGCTTCTCTTCTGCAATCGGATCGCTCACATATCCGGCCTTTTCCAGATTCTTATCGGTAAAATTATCTTTATCATAGATTATAGTGCCACCCTGTTTTACAAGTGCCGCATTTGCTTTGATGGCAGCAGGATTCATTGCCACAAGAACATCGGTATAATCTCCGGGGGTTTCTATCTCTGAATGACCCAGATGAATCTGAAACCCGGATACTCCGCCGACACTCCCCTGCGGTGCGCGGATCTCGGCGGGATAATCAGGAAAAGTTGTGAGATCATTTCCGTACAGTGCAGCCGTATCGGAAAACAGTGTTCCGGAGAGCTGCATTCCATCTCCGGAATCACCTGAAAAACGGATCACCACCTCTTCTCTAGCAATTACTTTAGTATCTTTTGCCATGACTGGTCTTTGATATTAACGTGAGGCTTAATAAATAACAAAATCCTAAGAAAAATGCAAAGTTAGTCTTTTAAAGTACTAATAAATGTACAATTAGCAAGAATAGAAAATGATATTAGTCATGAATCGTTTCACAGGTACTCACTCCCTTTCTGTCCACCCTAATTCCAGATATCCGCCTTCTTCAGGTTGATCTCCCCCTCGAAGAACATTCTTGCAATCTTCTCAAAATAAGGAGTATAATCGGAAATAAAGAACCGGTCATTCACTTTCCCGGTATCGTTCAGAAGGTTGTTTTTTTCAAGTGTATCTCTAAGGATCACGGAAACCAGCCTTGACGAATCAACCACTTCAACATTGAAATTGAAGATCTTGCTTATCTGGTTTTTGATTATGGGATAATGTGTACATCCGAGAACCAATGCCTGTATGCCGTCAAGAGACTTATCGGAGAGATAGGTTCTTATAATTGCGTTACTGATATCGTCGAAGATAAAACCCTCCTCGATCATTGGGACCAGCAGAGGTGTTGCCAGAGAAACAACAGATGTCGCAGGTGATCTTTTCTTCACCTTGTTCTCATATGTCCCCGAGCTTATTGTCCGTTTGGTGCCTATTACTCCCACTCTGGCGAAATTCTTTGTACCCAGGTACTCCACCACGGGATTAATAACATCAATAAGTATCGTCCTGCCTTTGAATTCCTTCTTCAATGTGTCGAAAGCTGAGGCCGAAGCAGAATTACAGGCTACAAGAACCACCTTCGAATTATGATCAAGAAGAAACTCTGTTATCCTCCGGGAATAGGTTTTGATCGCTTCTTCCGATTTATCTCCATATGGCAGATGTGCTGTGTCACCAAAATAAACAAGGCTTTCTCCCGGCAGTATCTGTTTGATTGCATGTGCGACGGTGAGGCCGCCCACTCCCGAATCAAAAATCCCTATTGGTTGTTCTTTCACTTTACTTGTATATTAAAAAAATGACCATCCGAAATGGATGGTCACTTATATAAGGTATTACTTTATTTCAATCCCAGTTTGGATTTTGCAAGAGCCAGTACATTAGTACTTTTGGTTTCATCGAAATAAAGCAGGGAGCCTTTGGCAACGTCAAAAACATAAAGAAAACCATTCTCTTTTCCGACATCTTTAATTGCTTTATCAACTTTGGTGTAAATAGGCTGGAAGAGTTCAATCTGCTTGTTTTGCAACTGTTCCTGGGCATTTGCCTGAAACTCCTGGATCCTGCGGTTCATATCTATAAGCTCCTGTTCCTTATTCTGTCTTACTAATTCGCTGAGGTTTTTACTTTCCTTTGTGAATGCATCGCTTTTATTATTGAGTTCAACAGTCATAAGTTCCAGGGCATTAACGAGTTCCTGACGAAATTTTTCAAGGTTGGCATTTGCAGTATCAAATTCCGGTAAAGCCCGTATAAGCTCATCACTGTTAATATGCCCGAACTTCATATTTTGTGCCTGCCCGGCGGATGCCATAAAAACAATAAGAGCCAAAATTCCAATAAATCTTTTCATTACAGCTGGTGTGTTAATTTTTTTTAAATTATGCAAAAGTAGTTATTTAATTCTTAAAACCTAATTTCTCAAGTATCTGGTCGCTTATATCGAATTTGGGATTTGCGAAGAGGATATTGCCGCCTGCTGCGGAATCGAATATCACTGCGTAGCTACCTTCGACTGCTATATCCTTGATCGCTTTCAGTATCTCATCCTGAATGGGTTTAACCAGTTCCTCTCTCTTCTTGAACAGATCCCCTTCCATTCCAAAGTATTTATTCTGAAGGTCTTTCATCTCTTTTTCTTTGTTGATGATAGCCTCTTCCCTCTTTACCTTCATATCCTGTGAAAGCAAAGGTGCCTCATTCTGGTAAGCTTTATACATCTGTTCAACAATAGCATAACCGTCTGCAACCTCTTTCTCCCATTGTTCTGAAAGTTTATCCAGTTGCTCCTGTGCTGTGGTGAACGCGGGAATATTCTTCCTGATATATTCAGTATCGACAAATGCATATTTCTGGCCTACAGCGATGACTGTGGTCATTAAAATAAGCCCTATTATTAAACCTGTTTTTTTCATGATTTTGATAATTAACATTCATTAAAATTGTTGTCCTATTACGAAATGAAATTGTGATTTATTTGCATTAGAAAACCTGGAGGGGTCTGGTACTTCATCGAAGCCGTAACCCCAGTCGATACCGAGTAAGCCGAACATGGGAAGATTAGCTCTCAGTCCGATGCCTGCTGACCTGTTCATCTTAAACGGATTATATTCTTTCAGCTGGTGCCATGCCCTTCCTGCTTCGAGGAATGTAAGAGCATAGATTGTTGCCTGCTGATTAAGTGATATAGGATATCTCACCTCAAATGTTATTTTCGAATAAACGTTACCGGAAGGAGCCCCGCTGGTTGCATCAGTTGGTGTAAGAGATCCATTTGTATATCCGCGAAGAGCTATTATTTCACGCCCGTAGAAGCTGTAACCTGTCATACCATCACCACCAACGTAAAAATTCTCAAACGGTGAAGGTCCGATAAGCCTGTTATAATGTCCCAGATACCCGAATGCGTATCGTGCACTGAGAACAAGCTTTTGATCCTTTGTAAGAGGATAATAGTTCTCTGATTTAAATACCCACTTATGAAATTCAATCCATCTGTACCTGACTTCATCCGCAGCCCCCGACATATCTTTTCCGCTTATGAAAGTATAAGGAGGGGTAGCCTGCAGCGACAGGGTAAATGAGGATCCACTTCGCGGATAAATAATGTTTGGCCCGACAGAAAACCTCTGAAGCTTTGCCGAAAGACTGAACAGGGTAGATTCACCATTCTCAAATAAAAACTGGTAATAGCTGTAATTGTTCAGGTTGTATTTCTGATAACTAAGCTCACCATAGATTGAAAAAAAGTCATCAGGCCAGTCAAGTCTCTTCCCAAGGCCTATTGATGCACCGTCTATCAGCATCGACTGACGGCCATCCTCCCCTTTCTTTTTACCATTTGTCATAAGTGACCTGTAGAGAGAAATGGAAAACGAATTAGCCTTTTTACCGCCAAGCCACGGTTCTACAAATGAAACATTATAAGACTGGTAGATTCGTCCGTTCGATTGTGCCCTGATGCTTAGTGACTGGCCATCACCGGAAGGATATGGTCTCCACTCCTTCAGATTGAAGAAATTCCGCATTGCGAAGTTATTGAACCTCACACCGATAGTCCCGACAAGCATTCCTGCTCCCCAGCCGCCCGATATTTCAAACTGATCGTTTGCCTTCTCTTCAAGCTTATAGAGAAGATCAACTGTACCGTTAATGGGATCCGCCATCGGGGTCGGATTGATCTTTTCCGGGTCGAAATGCCCAAGTACCCCAAGCTGCCGTATGGACCTTAAAATCTTTTCTTTACTGAAAAGGTCTCCGGGAAGAGTATATAGTTCACGGCGTGCAACATGTTCATTTGTTCGGGTGTTCCCGGTTATCAGTACATTATTGACATAAGCCTGATCGCCTTCATATATCCTCACCTCGAGGTCAATGGAATCACCTTCTATCTTTGATTCGACCGGAGTAAGCTGAGAAAACAGGTAACCGAAGTCGAGATAAAGGTTACTAACTGCATCCTCCGCACCACTTAAGCCTTTCAGCCTGTCGAGGATAAGTGACTGGTTATAGACAGATCCTTTCTTCATGTTGAATACCCGGTCAAGATCTTCTTTCCTGTAAACACTGTTCCCGACCCAGTCAACGTTTCTCAGGAAATACTGATCACCTTCATCTACCTTTATCCGCAGACCGACTTTGTCTTCGGAAATATCGTAAAGTGAATCTCTGAGAATAGTAAAGTCTTTAAATCCATTATCATTATAAAAGGTGATAAGCTTTTCCTTGTCTTCTTCGTATTTCTCTCCTATATATTTTGAAGGCTTAAAGAAATTCAGGTTCTTTTGTTTCGTTCCCTTCAACTGCCGGCGCAGTTTCTTTTCATCAAAACTTTCATTTCCGATAAAGGTTATCTCCCCGATCTTTACCCTCTCCTTCTTATCAACATTTATTGTGAGAATAATATTATTAGGCTGATCAGGATCATCTTTCTGAATGTAATTGACAGCGGTGTTATAGAATCCTTTTTCGATAAAATGGTCCTTTATTATTTTTTCTGTATTATTAAGAATATAGGAGGTTATCTGTGAACCAACAGGCAAATTTATTTTCTCGACGATATCCTGTGTTTCAGCATTCTTTATTCCGGTAAATCTGATTGATGATACACGCGGGCGTTCCTGAAGCTTTATATCAAGGAAAACAGTGTCGGATTTCATTGATTCGATAGAGATTCTTACATCAGAGAATAATCCCTGCTCCCATAAGCGTTTAACTGCGTTTGTAACTGCATCACCGGGTATTGATATACTCTGTCCCCTCCGTAATCCGGAAATTCCAATGAGTGCATTTACATCCAGGTACCTGACTCCCGAAACCGATACTCCCCCTATCACATAATCATCCTCATCAGAATAATCATAAATCTCCTGTTTCTCCTGGGCAAATGATGAAAAGGTAAATAATGACAGTACCAGTGCAATGATAATCTTTTTAACTTCTCCGATCTTCATCATTTCATCTTTTCTCTAAAATCTGTTCACTTGTTTTTCCAAATCTTCTTTCTCTTTTCTGGAAGTCAATTATAGCTTCATATAGATCTTCCTTACCAAAATCAGGCCAAAGTTTTTCCGTAAAGTATAACTCGGCATATGCCAGCTGCCATAAAAGGAAATTACTTATTCTCAATTCACCGCTTGTCCTGATCATAAGATCAGGGTCCGGGATGTCCTTTGTAGTGAGACGTTTACTGAATTCATTCTCATCGATTGACTCAATCTTCAGCAATCCGCCGGTGACATCTCCGGCAATTTTTTTTGCTGCCCTGATTATCTCCCATCTCGAGCTGTAACTCATGGCCACAATCAGGCCTAACCCTGTTGAACCTGAGGTAACATTTATTGTATCCGACAACCTGGCTCTGACATCAGCTGCCAGCCTGTCAAGGTCGCCGATGGCAGTAAGTCTGATATTATTTTTTATTAATTTATCTGTCTCATTATTAAGTGATTGTACCATAATTCTCATCAGAGCATTCACCTCATCATCGGGTCTGTCCCAGTTTTCGGTAGAGAATGCATAGAGTGTCAGGTATTTAATGCCGAGTTCAGCTGTAGCTTCAATCACTGTTCTTACAGCTTCAACACCCTGCTGGTGCCCGAAAATTCGTTCTTTACCATGCTGTGCCGCCCATCTGCCATTTCCATCCATAATAACCGCAACATGGACGGGTAATTTCTTAGTATCTATTATTTCCTTCAGCGACATTACCTGAACTGTTTCCCTTTAATTTTCTTTTTATAACTACTTCCCTTTTCCAGCTCATCATATACCGGACAACCGGCAAGTTTGTTGTAGATCTTCCAGGTAAGAACAACGCCTGCAAACGAATACCAGTCGTTATTGTGAATCCACCCCCGATCGGAAGGATCTACAGAATCATTTAAGCCGTCAAAGTTATCATAAAAAGTTTTACGAAAACCATATTCGATCTCCAGACCCATGTTTTTGTGAACATTAGTCTTAAAACCGACTGAAAACGGAATCACAGGCTCAATTGCAGTCATGCCCGTATTAACAAATACGACACCCGCTCCTGCAGCAAAATATGGAGTGAAATCCCACAGCTTGCCCATTGTTGTATAAGGAAGAAAATTAAACTCGAATTGCAGGGCAGCTTCCCCGATGTATCCTGAAAATGATTCGCCTCTGGTTGTCTGGAAGCTGTTGTTGAAATCAAGATCGTTGCCCCTGAGGCCGCCAAGAAAAATATTTCCTCTCAGTGACTGCCTTGGATGAAAATTGTACCTGTAGAGCAGTCCCGCCGCCGGAAGAGGAGCATACATTGGCCTGCCAGGATTTATATCACCTATATAGGATGAGGCACCTGCGAATACTCCGTATTCAGCATTACGCTGTCCGGCAGCATTAATAAAAATACTTAGCAGGAATAAAATCCAGGGTATTCTTTTCATTAAAAGTGTTAACGTCTATTATTTTTATCTGAGTGAGGGCAATCCACGGGGCCCCGTTTTCAGCTTGTACGTAAGTGTAAAGTTCAAAAAATAATAAACGTCATTTGCCTTTGAAAATTGTGAAGTATAGCCATCAATATAGTCGGTGAACGCATATCTGCCCCCGAGCTCGGCTCCGAAATTCAGGTTCGGTGAATATACAAGTGTTGCGCCAATTCCTCCGGGGATAACCAGATTAAATCCGCTGGTTGGCAGGCCTCTTTCAATCAGAGCATCATTACCTTTGACATTGAATGATACTCCCCCGACACCAGCGAATCCGTAAAAATCAAACGATCCAAGCAGGGTTCCGAGGAAACTCCCCCTGCTCTTTAAGAACAGATAACTGCTTTCGGCTCTGTTCTTAATAAAATAATATTCACCGATAAGTGCCGGTTCAAAGATTGATGTGGAAGCATCCATTTCTCTTCCTTCATTTGATCCCCTCACATCAGTTGCATGAAGCAGTGCGTATGTCATGCTGAGCCTCAGATTGGCCTCTCTGCCCAATCTGTATTTCAGGTTCCCGTTGATGTTGAACCTGGTTTGCTTGAAGGTCATATCCCTGAATCCAAGAAAATTCTTTGTCCTTGAAAATCCGCCAATATCGCCGAAAAAGAAAGAGGGACCCACACCAACCATAGCCTCCCATCTTCTCATTTTCCATAGCTGTGCATGAGAAAATGGAAATGCAAAACATAGTATCAATAAAACTAAAATGGAGCGCTTCATAGTGAACTGCTTTTGTTGCTAATCAAATATAAGCTTATACAAATATAGTAATCTTAATATTAGAGCAGATAATAATCTGAATTAAATTATCAGAAACCATCAACAAATTCAATTATTCCTGACAATTTTGAAATGCCTCTGCCGGTATTTCAGTTTCTTTTGTCGACACCCCACATAAGCCGGTTCCTGAGTGTGCTGTAAAAATCGCGACCTTTCAGCATTACAGTTTTTAATTTCAGTTTGCTCTGCACTATATTAATTTCTTCGGTTATGGGAAGCTGTTTAAACCTGAAATCACATGTTGCCAGGTACCCGTCTGCCCTGCCCTCCATCACCATCTTTAATTCACTGTTACCGGAAAGTACAATCGGTCTTATTGTCAGATTGTGCGGTGATATTGGTGATATAATTATACTCTCATCCTCAGGAGATAAAATAGGGCCTCCGACGCTGAGATTGTAAGCCGTGGAACCCGTTGCAGATGAGATAATAAGCCCGTCAGCCCAGTAGGTATTCAGAAAAATACCATTGACATAAACATGGATTGTTATCATGCTCATGTTGGATTTCTGAATGGTCACTTCATTAAGGGCTGTTGATGCGTCTCCGTCAAATAATCCGGCGGGATGGGATATTTCAAGAAGTGACCGCTCAACCAGTTCATAGTCATTATTGTATAACAGGTCAACCGAACTGCCTATATCTTCATTGGGTATATTTGCCAGAAATCCCATCCGGCCGGTATTGACACCGGCAACAGGTATGCCAAAATCTTTGACTTTCAGGACAGTCTCGAGGAATGTACCGTCCCCGCCAACGCTCAGTATCATGTCGGGTAGGTTTTCCAGGGTGGCGAGATCGCTGAATCGTCCTGAAAGTACGCCATCGCACGGGGCTTTTACTTCCGATGACCTGCTGTAAAGATAAACTTTGATTCCCAGACGGCAGAATTCATTTACAAGGTTCTGAACTGCGTCTCTGGTCCGGGTGTTATTATCCTTACTATAAATAGCAACTCTTTGCAGCATAACCTGTTATATATTCAGATATTTCATCAGAAGATCAAACCTTTCGGAATAGAAACGATCTAGCGAATCATTGGTTGTTATCCATGTCTTGACATCATAGTTGTACCTTTCAAATGTCCGGATGACAGCAAGAAGATCAGTTGTATTGACCTTTAATGTCACCTCAAGACGAGTCGATTCGGCGGGAGAAGTAAGGTACATACTTAGCACTTTGGCATTATTGCTTTCTATTATCTGCGCGATCTGAGAGAGTGAATAATCCCTTTCGATCATTTCGAGTACAATGATCCCGCCAGGCTGGTCCATGGAAGAGATTCCTGCGATTTGCCGGATAAGATCATTTGTTGTTATTACTCCTTTATAATGATTCTGGTTATCCAGGACAGGTATAACAGTAAGCTTCATTCTTGCTGCCAGTCCGATGACTTCAAAAAGATGCTGATTATCTTCTACATAAGGTTTTAACAGAGTAAGTTCGTGATTACCGATCGGCTCTTCGGGTTGATTCATGTCATAAATATCCGAATCGGAAATCAGCCCAAGGAAATCCTGATTGTTGACGATAGGCAAATGTGATACCCTGAAAGTCTCCATCCAGTTCAAAGCAGTCTGCCCGGTATCAGATGTTTTGAGCGGGGGAATAAGGTCAGATATCAAATCAATAGCTACCATCGATGGTTAATTTTCAACTAAAGTAACAAAAAAAATACCACTTGTATTACTTTTGCATTACAATTAACAAGACGTTTAAGCTTTACAATTTGTTTCAATGACAAAACTGAGCGTTAATATTAACAAGATCGCAACACTGAGAAATGCAAGAGGCGGAAATATCCCGAATGTTCTGAATGCTGCCATCCACTGCCAGATGTTTGGTGCCGACGGCATCACTGTTCATCCACGTCCCGATGAAAGACACATAAGATACAGGGATGTATTAGAGATCAGGCCTATAATCAAGACAGAACTCAATATTGAAGGTAATCCTTCTGACAGTTTTATTAACCTGGTACTCTCAGTAAAACCCCATCAGGTAACTCTTGTCCCCGATCAGCACAATGCGATCACCTCGAATGCCGGCTGGGATACACGGACAAACAGAGATTTCCTGACAAATGTGGTTTCAATATTCAGAAAAGAAGGCATCAGAACTTCACTCTTTGTTGATACGGAACCTGTTAATATCGAAAACGCAGTGCTTACCGGAACCGACAGGATAGAGCTCTATACAGAGCCATATGCTTCGGGATTCAATACTAACGCCGTGGAAGCCGTAAAACCGTTTGTTATGGCCGCAATACTTGCAAGAGATGCCGGGCTGGGGATCAATGCAGGTCATGATCTTAATCTTGATAACCTTAATTATTTCCATAAGAACATACCATGGCTGCTGGAAGTATCGATAGGACATGCACTTATCGCCGATGCTCTCTACCTGGGTCTTGAAAATTCAATTCAGATGTACAAACGGCAACTGGCCGATTAATTATCAGATGAAACTATTTTACAGGAAGTACGGGGTGGGCCCCCCGCTGGTTATACTCCATGGACTTTACGGCTCCTCTGATAACTGGGTGACCGTAGCAAAAAGCATAAGCCGGGATTATACGGTGTATCTTCCCGACATGAGAAACCATGGATCCTCTCCACATAGCGACATTCATGATTACCAGTCGCTGAGCTCTGATATTCATGAACTTGTTAATGATCTCGGAATCAGAAAATTTTTTCTTGCAGGGCACAGCATGGGTGGCAAAGCCGCTATGGCTTTTGCGATGGAGTGGCCGGAAATGCTTGATGGATTGGTGATTGCTGACATTTCCCCTTTCATAGCCGTAAATTCCGGGTCGATTGAATACAGACAAAGTTTAATAATTCTGAATACCATCCTTGAAACTGACCTTTCTTCGGTTCTCACAAGGAGTGATGCTGATAGACTTTTATATAGAAAGATCCAATCTGTAAAGACCAGAGGATTGATGATGAAAAATCTTACGCGAACCGCGGACAAAAGGTTTATCTGGAAAATCAATGCTTCTTCCCTTTTGCGGAATCTTGACAGGATCATGGAGGGTTTACCCAGACCGGAAGAATTTTATCCCCGTGTTACAGGATTTCCCGTTCTTTTTTTAAAGGCAGAAAAATCCGATTATCTGCCATCCGAAGACTGGAACGATATCCTGAAGATTTTTCCCTCGGCGGAGCTGAGGGTTATCAGAAATTCAGGCCATTGGGTAAATTCTGACAATCCTGAGGAAGTAGCCGAAGCATTCCTTACTTTACTGAACCAATAAAAAAAATCAGTGTTAATCTGTGTAATCTGCGGAAAATTTCTTTTTATTTTCCCGCAGAGCTCGCTGATCTACGCAGATTAAGGACGCAGATTAAAACTGAGTTACTGATTCAATCCTGTCATCCGGAATGCCGGGCAGGTTCATAAACCTCAACAGGATACGTGCCACTGCAAGCACATCCCTTTCACAGTACCGGACTATCCTCTGAAGATCTTTTTCTTCATAAAAGATTTTTGCTACCATGCTTCCGTCGATATCTTCCTTGGGTGATGATATTCCCAGGATTGAGGTCAGGAGTTCCAGGGAAGTGAAAGTTTTATAGTCTCCAAACTTCCACAGATCCATAGTGTCGAGCAACTTAATTTCCCAGGGTTTCTTCCCGGCATTGTCAAGCAATCCGGGTATTTCGAGACCGTTTATAACCATACGGCGGGCAATATACGGGAAATCAAATTCCCGGCCATTATGAGCACACAGAACCGCATCCTGTTTTGACTTTGAGAATTTCGAGATCATTCCTGAGAATTCTGTCAGGAGACTTTTTTCATCTTCGCTAAAGAACGATTTCAGTCTGAAGCCGAATGGATCCTTTTCTTTTATGAAACCGACAGAGATACAGATAATTCTACCGAACTCGGCATAAATACCTGCTTTTTCATAGACATTTTCTGCAGTCTGGTCGGAATTCCGGAACAGCTTTGACTTCTTGTCCCAGAGTGACTGCATAACAGGATCAAGAGTATTCATGGATGATGCCTGTGGAACAGTTTCTATATCCAGGAACATAACATTATCGGATCTTACATTATCAAGCATTCTTCTTTGATTTTTTTCCAGGTAAATGTTTTTCAATTATTGAAATGAGCACCTCGATTCCAACCTGATTCTCACCTCCTCCGGGTATTATTATATCGGCATACCGTTTTGACGGTTCAATAAACTGAAGATGAGACGGCTTCACCGTATCATTATATCTTTCCAGAACTTTGAGCACCGATCTGCCCCTTTCAATAATGTCCCGTTGAATTACCCTGCCAAGTCGATCGTCCGCATCAGCATCAACAAAAACCTTGATATCGAGCATATTACGCAAACCCTGATCAGCAAGGATCAGTATCCCTTCAACAAGCACAACCCTCGCCGGCCTGATTGTAATAGTTTCTTTTGATCTCAGACAGGTCAGATAGGAATATAGAGGCATCTCGATTGAGTGCCCTTTTTTCAGTTGCTTAAGATGATTTATGAGCAGATCGAATTCGAGGGAATCGGGGTGGTCAAAATTTATATTCTGCCTCTCTTCCGGAGGGATATGTCCATTATCCTTATAATATGAATCCTGGGGTATCACTACAACCTTGCCATTAGGAAACTCTTCGAGCAATTTATTGACAACAGTAGTTTTTCCGGAACCGGTTCCGCCTGCTATTCCTACAATCAGCATTTTTTGTAAATTTGTGTAGTAATACAACTTATCAAAAATAGTAATTTGTATGGAAGAAGTGTATGGAGGAAAAAAGAAGTGCCTGGAGTGCGGCACTCTGATCATTTCAGGCAATTGTTAATTAATTAACAGATCCACTTTCAATGTCAGAACTTTATCCGTTAAAATTTGAGCCGATCCTGAAGGAAACTATCTGGGGCGGCGATGCGCTGGTGACCAGATATCACAAGAACGCCGACCCATCGGCTAAGTATGGGGAGAGTTGGGAGTTATCCTCCATAGCGGATTCCCTTTCAATAGTAACCAATGGTTTTCTCTCCGGTAACAATATCGAAGAGCTTATTGAGGTATACATGGGCGATCTTACAGGTGATGCTGTTTTTGACAAATTCGGAAATGAATTTCCCCTGCTTATCAAACTTATTGAAGCAAGGAAGGATCTTTCGATACAGGTTCACCCCGGAAATGATCTTGCAAGGAAGAGGCACAATGCTTATGGTAAAACCGAGATGTGGTATGTCCTTGAATGTGATAATGATGCAAAGATTTTTACCGGCTTTAATAAACCTTTAGATAAAGAAACCTATCTTCAGGCTCTGAATTCAGGTGACCTTGCAGGAATTATGAATATTGAGAAAAGTGCACCGGGTGATGTCTTTTTCACTCCTTCGGGCAGGATACATGCTATTGGCGCCGGTAATCTGCTTGTTGAGATCCAGCAGACTTCCGATATAACCTACAGGATATTTGACTGGAACAGGGTGGGCCCGGATGGAAAATCCAGAGCGCTGCACACAGAACTTGCCCTTGATGCAATTGACTTTAAAGCAGCAGGAGAGAATAAAATAGTCAGAAAACCTGTCCTGAACAGTACCGAAAACCTTGTAAGCTGCGAATTTTTTGTTACTAACATTATCAGCTTTAACGAAAATATCAATAAAGATTACAATCTGATTGATTCTTTCATTATCTATATCTGTACTGAAGGGAGTTTTCTGATCCGGTGGGATGGTAATTCAGAGCCGGTGATCAGGGGAGAAACTGTTCTGCTGCCTGCAATGATTAAAGAGGTTACACTGGAACCTTCACCTGAGGCCAAAGTACTTGAAATCTTCATAACTGAAAACATAAATATTTCTAAATCTATTAATTAACCACTATGAAAGCAACTATAACCTCATTCTTCATCGCTATTGTTCTGCTTGCAACCACAGGCTGCGCAGGAGGTGGATCAGGCAAGGACAAGAAGGGAATATCTCAGAATGACACTGTATCGGTACCGGATACAGGTTATACAGGCATTAAGAAATACATGAGCGGACAGCTTGTCGTTAAGGAAGTAACATTCCAAAACGGGGTACGGGAAGGATTAATGAAGACCTTTTATGCAACAGGAGAGGTGCGGATGACTTTTATGTACAGGAATGGAGTAAGGGAAGACACCAGTTACTATTATTACCAGCCTGGCCAGGTGTTCAGAAAAACACCATACAAAAATGATAAAGTCGACGGTGTCGCGTTGCAATATTTCAGGACAGGAAAGCTCAGAGCCAAAATCGGCTACGATCAGGGAATGCGGACAACATTATTTGAGGAGTACAGTGCTGACGGGAAATTATTCAAAGGTTATCCCGATGTTGTTGTCGGCGTCACCGACGAGTATAATTCAAAAGGATTATACAGGATCAGTCTGGAATTATCCGACAAAAATACAAAAGTTGATTTTTACCGGGGTGAGTTCACCGATAACCGCTTCGATTCTGCAACAGTCAAATCAATTAATATAATAAACGGTAAAGGGAGGCTTGATCTTAAAAAGACCGGTACTTCAGGTCAGAATTATGTCGGTGTGATCGCCTCAATACTGACGCCGCTGGGTAACAGAAATCTTGTTTATAAGAAGATCGACCTGCCATATAATGATCTTAAATAACCGCTTGAATGATCATCCGGTCAGCTGCCTTTACCGGCAGCAGCACAAACATTAAACAATGCCCGTCAGGATCACTCCCTGAATTCGGATTTATCGGACGTTCAAATGTCGGTAAATCTTCCCTTATAAATATGCTTACAGGCTGGTCAAAGCTGGCCAGAATTTCGGGAGAACCCGGAAAAACAAGGACGATCAACCATTTTCTCATCAATGACGAGTGGTACCTTGTTGACCTGCCAGGATACGGATATGCAAAAGTGCCTGTAGCGATGAGAGAGCAATGGACCAGATCCGCAAGGGAATACATCCTTAAGAGGGAAACCCTGGTATGTCTGTTTGTTTTAATAGATTCGAGACATCAACCTCAGAAATACGATATTGATTTCATGGAGTTTCTGGGAAAAAACCAGATCCCTTTCACAAGAGTATTTACAAAAAGTGACAAGCTGAGCCGGACCTCCCTGGAGAGATCAATGCGGCAATATGATGAGTTAATGCTCAGGACATGGGAGGTATTGCCTGTCACATTTATTTCATCGGTACCCGACAGGGCAGGCAGAGAGGAGATTCTGGGCTTCATCGAAGAAACTATGAACAATTTATCAAATGAGAGCTGATTTTGTAAGGAATAATTAATTTTGCAGGTACAATCCGGGAAAAAATATCAAAAACAGTAATTATGTATGGTAAAAGCCCTATGAAACTCTTTTCCTGCAGGTCGTCAAGAAGGCTTGCTGAAAAGATCGCAAAAGAGCTTGGAATTGAGCTCGGTAACAGCTCAGTCACAGAATTCAGTGACGGGGAATTTCAGCCATGCTTTGATGAATCAGTGAGAGGTGATATGGTTTTTATCGTTCAGTCAACCAATCCGCCTGCAGATAATCTTTTCGAGCTGCTTTTGATGATCGATGCAGCAAAGAGAGCTTCTGCCTACAACGTAATTGCTGTAATCCCCTATTTTGGTTTTGCACGACAGGACAGAAAAGACCGCCCCAGGGTTTCAATCGGTTCAAAGCTTTCCGCAGACCTGCTTAGTACTGCCGGTGTTGACAGAGTAATTACAATGGATCTGCATGCCGACCAGATACAGGGTTTCTTCAATGTCCCTGTCGATCATCTATACAGCTCAGCAATTTTTGCACCATATATTGAGAATCTTAACCTGAGTTGGCTGACGGTATCGGCTCCCGATATGGGGGGATCAAAAAGAGCAAACGCTTATTCGCGGCATCTGCAGTCGGAAATGGTTCTCTGTTATAAGCTCCGTAAAAAACCCAATGTTATCGAAGAGATGTCGGTAATAGGTGATGTGGAAGGAAGGAATATCGTTATCATAGACGATCTTGTGGATACCGCCGGCACTCTTGTTCTTGCTGCCGATAAGATGAAAGAGAGAGGTGCGATAAGCATCAGAGCCTTCGCCACTCACCCGATCCTCTCGGGTAATGCTGTGGAAAGGATCAATAATTCCGCAATCGAGGAGCTTGTTGTTACCGATTCGGTTCCTCTTACCATTGAATCACCAAAAATAAAGGTGCTGTCAATCGCCGAAATATTCGCAAATACAATACAGGCAGTCAATACTAATAAGTCCATAAGTACAAATTTTGTATTCTGATTCCTTTCTCCTATATTTGCACTCCGATTTTTGAAATAATTTCTAACGTGTAATGGGAGGTTGCCAGGATGGTAACTTTGAGTAGCACAATAACACTTGAATAAATGAAAACAATTGAGATCAAGGGATCAATCCGGAAGGAAGTGGGGAAGAAATCCTCCAGAGAAACCAGGAAAGAGGGGAATGTACCATGCGTCATTTACGACAAAGAAGGAAATATTCACTTCAGTGCGCAGGAAAACAGCTTTAAGAATCTGGTTTTTACACATGAAGCTCACCTGGTAAAACTTCTGCTTGACGGACAGGAATATAACTGTGTTTTGCATGATATGCAGTTTCACCCTGTATCCGACAGAATCTTACATGCTGATTTCGTAACGATATCCGATAGAAAACCTGTGATTATTGATATTCCGGTTTCGGTCACAGGAGATGCAGCAGGTGTAAAAGCAGGCGGAAAACTCATAGTTAAAAGAAGACACCTGAAAGTGAAAGGTCTCGCAACCGATCTTCCCGAAAATCTAGTGGTGGACGTTACTGATCTCAAAATCCATCATTCAATCAAAGTCGGTGACCTTGCTTTTAATAAGATCGAATTGCTCGATCCCAGGATTACAACCGTAGTTTCAGTTGCCACATCACGTATTGTTCAGAAGACCGAGGAAGAACTTGCTGCTGAGGCTGCTGCTGCCGCCGGTATCGAAACCCCTGTTGAAGGTGCTCCTGAAGTGAAAGAGTCAGAAAAGGGAAAGGAAGGAAAGGAAAAAGAGAGGGAGAAGGATAAAGAAAAGAAAGGTTAATTCACTTAATTATCAGGCACAATGAAATATCTGATAGTTGGCCTGGGAAATATTGGGGAAGAATACGCAGATACCAGGCATAATGCCGGATTTATGGTTTTGGATGCTTTTGCACAAGCATCCAATTCTTCTTTTGTGGATAAGCGGTATGGCTCAGTCTGTTCGGTAAAAGTCAAAGGAAATGAGTTCATACTTCTCAAACCCTCAACATTTGTAAATCTCAGTGGTAATGCGGTGAGATACTGGTTAAACAAGGAAAAACTACAATCCGGAAACCTGCTGGTTATAGTCGACGATATCGCATTGCCCCTGGGCAGCATCCGGATGCGGTCAAAAGGCAGTGATGGCGGACACAACGGACTTGCACATATCAGCTCAGTGCTTGCTACCAATGAATATGCACGGATCAGAATCGGTATAGGGAACGGATACCGCAGAGGTTCACAGGTTAATTATGTCCTGGGAGAATGGAGTGATGATGAAAAGAAAATCCTGGAAGAGAGGATCGGATTGGCTATCGAGATGATTAAATCCTTCGGCCTGGTTGGCGCTGAACTCACTATGACAATCTTTAACAAGGCAGGAAAAACGGTCCCTGATCCTGGGAACGGGACTGGATCTGTTCCTGAAATTCAATGATTTTTTTAATTACCCTGCCTGAATGACTGATATCAAATCTGTTAGAATTGACAAGTATCTTTGGGCGGTGAGGATCTACAAGACAAGAAGCCTCGCCACTTCTGCCTGCAAAATGGGCAGGATCCTGATTAATGATAATCCGGTAAAACCTTCGAGAATGATCACTGAGGGGGAATCACTTACAGTAAGAAAACCTCCGGTTACATATATATACAGGATCACCGGGCTCACTGAGAACCGGATTTCCGCAAAGATTGTAAGCAATTACCTGGAAGACCTGACTCCCGAAGAGGAAAAAATGAAACTGGATGTAAGGAAAGCAGGTCCGGTAAGCTTCAGGGAAAAGGGAACCGGACGTCCCACAAAAAAAGAGAGAAGGATAATCGACAGGTGGAAAGACGACTTTTTTTTATAACTTGCATTATCTCTTAACCCCACCCTTTTTAAGAACCTGAAGGGATTTAACTGACTTTTTAATCCGGTATGGGCAAGGAAAATATAGAGAACTACTCCAGGGGATATGCCTTATTGAAATATGTCGCCGGATTCTGGCATAACAATTTTTTTTACAGAAGGGTTATCGTTTTTGGCCGGGAAAATATCAATCCCAGCGACCACCTTATCTTTGCCCCGAATCATCAGAACGCCCTGATGGACGCCCTTGCAGTTCTTTTTACCCATAAAGGACAACCTGTTTTTCTTGCCCGGGCAGATATTTTCAAACGAAAAAGTATTGCTGCAATATTATATTTCCTTAAAATGCTGCCAGTCTACAGGATAAGGGACGGGTTCAATACTCTTAAAGGAAATGATGAAATATTCGACAAAACAGTAGATGTACTGAAAAACAGGAATGGTCTGGTTATACTTCCGGAAGGCGATCATGCTGGATTCAGGAGACTACGCCAGCTAAAAAAAGGAATCTGCAGGGTTGCATTCCATGCTGATGAAGCATCAGGTTTTAAATTGAATATAAAAATTATCCCGGTAGGCCTTGAATTTACTAACTACCAGAGATACAGACAGGTACTTACAGTAGTATATGGGAAACCTGTTGAGGTTTCTGAGTATCACGACCTTTACAAACAAAGCCCTGAAATAGCTCTTAATGAACTCAGAAGCAAGCTGTACAGTGAAATTAAAAACTTAATGGTACATATCGACTCAGAGAAAGATTATGAGGCAATTGATGAGTTGAGAAGTATTGTAAACGGAGAGTTCAGCGACAACGTGAAGTTCCCTAAACTATTCAGGGACAGAATACTTATTGATAAGGTTAACCTCCTTAGAAATGACGATCCGGACCTCTACCGGAAAATATGTTCTCTCAGCCTGAAAGTAAAACAAAATGCCAAAGACCTTGATACCGATTACCTGCTCCTGGCGAAGAAAAAACACCCGTTAGGATTACTCATCACAGGCATGGCAGGGATAATAGCCACATTCCCGGTTTTCCTTTATGGTAATATTTTCAACCTTGTATTCCTTGGGATCCCAAACCTGCAGATCCCTAAAATCCGCGATATTCAGTTTCATTCCTCTGTCAGGTATGGAATCTCCCTGGGACTTGCCCTGGTATTCACTCCGATTTACCTTGTAACTTGTCTTTTGATATTCTCTCCCTGGTGGATGGCCATACTTATTTTCCTTGCTCTTCCGTTGTCAGGACTGTTTGCAGTAAATTATTATCTGAAATTCAGACGGATAATGGGCGGATTCAGGATCAGAAAATACTTAAGGGATAACAACCGGGCTTATATAACGCTTAAGGAGAATTATGATGAATTAATTAATCTTGTATCAAGTCTGAAGTGATGGGTAATTATGAAATGTTTTCGGGGAAAGTTGCATGGATAACGGGGGCCTCATCGGGTATTGGCGAAGCTCTTGTTTATGAATTTGTAAGAATGGGAGCAACAGTTATTGCCTCATCGAATGACATTCCCGGGCTTGAGAGGGTTAAAGCAGCCTGCGCCGACAAGGCATCTCTGGTAATCCTGGCCCCGTTCGATCTGGAAGACACATCAGGTATAGATGAACTGGTCGGGCATCATCTGAAAACGCGCGACGGATTAGATTTCCTCTTTAACATAGGAGGGATAAGCCAGAGATCCGCAATTGTAGAAACACCATTATGGCTTGACAGGAAAATATTTGAGATCAACTATTTCGGAACCATAACGCTTACAAAAGCAGTTCTGCCTTATATGATCAGCAAGAAATCGGGATATATTATCGCAACAAGCAGTATTTCAGGAAGATTCGGATTTCCTCTCCGGTCTGCCTATTCCGCTTCAAAACAGGCATTGCACGGTTTCTTTGAAACACTCTATCTCGAAAATAAGAAAAACAACATCAGGGTTTCTGTTCTGATTCCCGGAAGGGTCCGAACCGGCATCTCACTGCATGCCCTTGACAGGGAAGGGAAGGAACATGGAAAAATGGATCAGGGACAAGCAAGAGGCATCAGCCCGGAAAAAGCCGCAAAGATCATTCTCAGGGGGGTAAGACGGAACAAAAGGGAGATCCTTGTTGGCAGCAGTGAACTGACCATGTTGTATATCAGAAGGATCTGGCCGTGGCTTTTTTTCAGGATTGCAAATAAAATTAAGTCAGAATAAATCAAAACAATTAGCTATGAAGGAATACTTAATATGCGGGATCCAGCAGATAGGGATTGGTGTATCGAGTCTCGGGGAAGCCTGGAAGTGGTACATCGACATGTTTGGAATGGATTGCAGGATCTTTGAGGAAGAGGCGGAAGCTAAGCTGATGCTTCCCTATACCGGAAATGAACCAAGAAGCAGGCATGCGGTGCTTGCGATGAACCTGCAGGGCGGAGGAGGATTTGAAGTGTGGCAGTACAAGGGAAGGGTGCCGGTTGTGAGGAAAGAAGAAATACAAACCGGTGATCTTGGAATTCTCAGCTGTAAAATCAAAGTGAAGGATATAAGTGCTGCGTATTCCTTCTTTCAGGAAAAGAAAGCCATGCTTATAAATGAACCTGCCGTTGGTCCTTCGGGTGGTAAAAGTTTTTTTCTGAAAGATCCCTATGGCAACATTTTCCAGATGGTAGAAGCAAAGGATTGGTTTATGAATGAGAATAAACCGACTGGCGGAGCATATGGTGCACTGATTGGTGTTTCGGATATTGAAAAAGCAAGGGTGCTCTATTCAGATATCCTTGGTTATGATGAGGTTGTGTATGACGAAACAGGTATTTTTACTGATCTTTCGGAGCTGCCGGGCGGGAAAAACAGATTCAGGAGAGTACTGCTTAAAACAAGTGAGCCATTCACCGGACCATTCAGCAGGGTTCTTGGCCGGAGCATGATCGAGCTGATCTGTGCAGCCGGCAATCCGGGTAAGAAAATTTATGAAGGCCGGTTCTGGGGCGATCCCGGATTCATACATCTCTGTTTTGATATCAGGGGAATGGATGAATTGAAATCACGCTGTTTAAAACTGGGCTTCCCGTTCACGGTTGACAGCAAACAGAGCCAGGCAGGGAATAGTTTTGACATGGGTGAAGCGGCAGGCCACTTCTCATACATTGAGGATCCCGATGGTACCCTCGTCGAATTCGTGGAAACTCACAAACTGCCGGTCCTGAAAAAATTGGGATGGTATCTCGATCTCAGTAAACGTGGATCAAAACCATTGCC
>CAZKMH010000002.1:28637-31679 GCA_964553395.1 uncultured Rikenellaceae bacterium
TGAAAAAATTGGGATGGTATCTCGATCTCAGTAAACGTGGATCAAAACCATTGCCTGACTGGATTATAAAGATGTTAAGATTTTCGAGAGTGAAGAATTAAGGGTGCCGGGTACCGGGTACCAGATACCGGATACTGGTAATTTGTGCCGGATGCTGAATGTAGTACGCCGGGATTATTTTTCGGCAATCTTTTCCACTTCTCGAAAGACCCTCATGATGTTCCCGCCCCAGATCTTGCCGATATCACTCTTTGAATAGCCCCGGCTTACCAGTTCTTTTGTTATATTCTTCATTTCGGCAACTGACCTGCAGCCGTCAACTCCGCCACCACCGTCAAAGTCGGTTCCGATACCAACGTGATCAATGCCGATTACCTGTACCACATGATCGATATGGTCGACAACATCAGCAACAGTGGCAAGCTTTCTGTAATTATTAATGATCTCCCTTCTTTCGCTGCGGAATGATTGTCGCTGCTCATCGGAGAGTTCCCTCAGGTTCCCATATCTGGCAGAGAGTTCCACCATCTTTGCATCCAGTTCAGGATTTGGTTCCGGTGTTTTAATATAGCCGCTAAGGATACAAATCTGGATTACTCCTCCATTTGCCCTGAGCGAGAGAAGCATGTCATCCGACAGATTCCTGGGGCTTGAGCATAATGCCCTTGAGGATGAATGAGAAGCAATTACCGGCGCTTTTGATGAATTTATAACATCAAAAAATGCCTCATCTGAAATATGGGATACATCTACCATAAGTCCCAACCGGTTAATCTCCTTTACCACTTCTATGCCAAATTCAGATAGCCCGTCATGTTCAGGACCTCTGGGATCGGTGGAAGAATCGCAGATATCATTGTTGCTTGTATGACAAAGGGTTATATACCGTGCTCCAAGGTCATAGTATTCTTTAATCCTGTCAATGCTCAGACCCAGAGGATAGCCGTTCTCAAGCCCAATGAATGCTGCGATCTTTTTTTTCTTTTTCAGCCTGTATGCATCTCCGGGTGAAAAGGCCAGTTCGGCAACCGATGAATTCTTAGTTATATTTTCCTTTATCGAATCGAAAATCTCAAGAGCCTCTTTGTGGACACTGTTGTAAGCTGAATCATTTCTCGGACCCTGGCCGATGAACACTGCGAAAAACTCGGCATCAAGACCTCCTTCAACCATTCGCGGAAAATCGACACACCCATCATCATATCTCTTGCCCAGATCGAAATCCGAATCCTCAAACCTCATCGGGGTGTCACAATGTGTATCAACGGTAAGAAATTCATTATGGATTTTTTCTGCCCTGCGCACGAGCTTTTCATCACTGTTGCCACAGCCGGATAACATCAATAGAGTCAGGAAGGAGGCAGATAAAATTATCTTCATACGTTCAGCAATCTGACAGTGCGCAAGATAATAAAATTGGATTTCAACAATTTATAAAGAAAGTTAATTAACTTTAATTAACATTATTACAGGTTTGAAACCATGATTTTGATGACAAAAATAATGGTTATAATTTTAGTTTTATGAGTATCGGCAATCATGCATAAAAACCTATTGATTTTCAAGCAATTTGCAATTTATTATTCATGATTGCCGATAGTCATTTTTAATTTTAAGTCATTTAATTTGTACTATGGAAAAAGTATTGGGTTTCTTTGCTCCTGTTTTGATCTTTGTATTGATTTTCATTTTAAATGCATTATTACCTGGCAGGTGGGTAACAGGTTACATAACCAGACCTGATTCCGCCGAAAAAATGAGATATCATCTTAATGGTATATCTGTATTTACAGTTGTAGTAATTATCTGGTTCCTGCCGGGTTATTTTAATTTAATTCCTTTTGATTATTTATACGCTTACCGGTGGTATGGACTGGCAGGAGCCTTTATGTTTGGATTGATATTTTCACTGGCAGTTGTATTTCCTTTTCCCGGTGTCAGAAAGTTTTTTTTGACGGATCTCTTCCTGGGGAGAAAGGAGAACCTTCAGCTTTGGGGCGGAAGGGTTGATGCAAAGATGTGGCTTTATCTGGCAGGTGCCATTATGCTGGAACTTAATGTGCTGAGCTTTACTGCTCATCACTTGTTAACTTTTGGAGATCAGTCGTCAGCCGGAGTTCTTCTGTCTGCTGCATTGCTGACATGGTTCGTCATTGATTATCTGATCTTTGAAGAAGTTCATCTTTATACTTATGACCTGTTTGCAGAAAGAGTCGGATTCAAGCTGGGCTGGGGGTGCATTGTATTTTATCCCTATTTCTATTCAATCTCTTTATGGGCAACAGTGGATTTGCCAGCTCCTCAGGTTCCCGGCTGGTTACTGGTTATTTATGTTCTTATCTTTCTTACCGGTTGGATTTTAGCGCGTGGTGCCAATATGCAGAAGTATTATTTTAAAAAATATCCCGGAAAAGCTTTTCTGGGGATCAAGGCTGAAACGATTTCGGACGGGAGAAAAAGCTTATTGATCAACGGCTTCTGGGGTATCAGCAGACATATAAACTATTCAGGTGAAATTTTACAGGCAATGGGTATCATTCTCTGTACAGGGTATCCGATGCTGATCTGGCCATGGCTATATCCATTTTACTATGTTGTTCTTCTTTTCCCGCGCCAGAGAGATGATGATAAGCGATGTGCTATTAAATATGGTGACCTCTGGAAAACTTATGTTAAAAAAGTTCCGTACCGGATCATCCCTTACATTTACTAAAACTTAAATCATCAGGGAGAAAATCAGAATCTAGAGTCTGTACATTTTCCTTATGTTATCTCCCATTATGTTTACAGCCAATTTCCGGGGCAGTAACCTTTGCATAATAAAAGAAGCAAGCCTGTTTCCTCTTCCTGTGATGAACGAAGGCTGTTTACCCAGCTTCCCGAAACACTCATTTACCACCCTTGCCGGAGCCAATACTTTTGGGGTAAGGAATCCTGTTTTTTCAGGATTGGTATTCATGTAATTGAGTGTTGCCGTCGCCCCGGCGGTACAGCCGATTACATCAACACCTTTGTTTTTCCATTCATACCAGAGGCTTTCGG
>CAZKMH010000003.1:0-28960 GCA_964553395.1 uncultured Rikenellaceae bacterium
GCCGGAATAACAGTACATTAATCCAGATCCAGTCAGAAAAGCTTGATACACACATCGCACCTGCACTGAAATCTGAACTTGTGCTGGTATCAGGCAAGGGCGAGAAGAATATCATCCTTGACCTTGAAAAATGTCAATACTGCGACTCCTCAGGTCTGAGTGCTATCCTGGTAGCCAACAGGTTATGTAAAAATGCCGGTGGTATCTTTGTTCTCTGCGGACTCAACGAAGCAGTTGAAAGACTTATCACTATTTCTCAGCTTGATACCGTTCTTACGATTACCAGCACGGTTGCTGACGCTGAAAAAGTGATTTCCTGAGGCTGCCAGCAGTGCAGATTGCCGATGAAATTGACAATACTTGGCAGTAGTTCTGCATTGCCAACGTCAGAAAGATATCCTTCCGCTCATGTGCTCAATGTACATGAGCGGTTGTATTTAATTGACTGCGGTGAAGGAACCCAGATGCAACTCCGCAGGAATAAAATTCATTTCGGCAAAATAAATCACATCTTCATAAGCCATATTCACGGCGATCATGTCTTCGGATTGTATGGACTGCTGTCTACATTCAGCCTGATGGGCCGGACCACTCCTGTGCATCTTTATGCACCTGCGAAATACCAGGGAATTCTATTATCACATCTGAGTGATTTTGATATCCACCTGAGCTATGAAATTAATTTTGTTCCTCTCAATGGGAAGAATCCGGTAGAAATACTTGATGATAAGTATTTAACAGTCAGTGCATTTCCTCTGGAACATCGGGTTCAGACCTTCGGATTCCTTTTCAGGGAAAAACCCCGTGAACGCAACATAATTAAGGAATCGATAGAAAAGTATAATATCCCCGGCATCAGGATTCCGGCAATCAAAAAAGGAGAAGACTTTATCACTCAGGCTGGTGAAATAATTAAAAATGAAGAAATAACCATTCCTCCTCCTGAACCGCTTTCTTATGGTTACTGCAGCGATACAGGTTACTTCAGCCGGCTTGCTTCATTTATCCGGGGTGTCACCCTGCTCTATCACGAGGCTACTTTCGGCGAAAGCCTGAATGATCTGGCAAAAATTACAGGCCATTCAACAACTTCAGATGCCGCCAGGACAGCAGTGGAAGCAGGGGCAGGAACGCTTATAATAGGTCATTTTTCCGCACGATATAAGGATCTCACTCCACTTGTGGATGAGGCGAGATCTATATTTCCGCGCACTATTCCTGCCATTGACGGCATGAGCTACGATGTTGGAAATATTAATATTCCCTGATGAAAAGAATTTCTATCTTTGTGCTCATTCCGGAGTAAAAATTGAACAAAATACAGGAGAAAATATTAATACTTGATTTCGGATCTCAGTATACTCAGCTTATTGCCAGGAGGATAAGGGAATTAAATGTATATTGCGAAATACACCCGTTTAATGGCTTTCCCGAGCCTGACAATAGTGTTAAAGGTGTGATATTGTCCGGAAGCCCTTTTTCAGTGGGTGACAAAAATGCCCCGGTCCCGGATCTGAAAAGAATAAAGGGGATTATTCCGTTGCTTGGTGTCTGTTATGGAGCACAATACCTGGTTCATGGTTTCGGAGGCGAAGTTCTGCCTTCCATCAACCGTGAATATGGAAGAGCTCAACTGGTCCATTCAGTGTCTGATGATCCTCTCTTTAAAGATGTTCCTGCCGAAACGCAGGTCTGGATGTCGCACGGTGATACTATTTCGAAGATGCCGGAATACTATATAATTACCGGATCAACCAGTGATGTGAAAGCAGGAGCGTTCAGGATCAAGGGGGAAAAGACATGGGGGATCCAGTTCCATCCTGAAGTGTATCACACAACAGAGGGGAACCGTATTTTGCGAAACTTTGTTACTGATATTTGCGGTTGTTCCGGATCATGGACCCCCGTTTCCTTTGCAGAATCGACAATTGACCTGCTTAAAAGGCAGCTCAGGAACGACAGGATCATACTCGGATTGTCAGGCGGAGTTGATTCTTCCGTTACCGCCTCTCTTCTCAACAAAGCAGTTGGACAGAATCTTACATGCCTGTTTGTCGATAACGGCCTTTTGAGGAAAAATGAGTTTCAGCATGTAATGGAATCATACCTCGGACTGGGATTGAATGTCATCGGCGTTGATGCTGTTGACAGGTTCCTGAACGAACTGGAAGGAATCAATGATCCGGAGCAGAAGAGAAAAATCGTTGGTAAAATATTTATTGAAGTGTTTGAAGAAGAGGCACATAAGGTGAAAGATGTAAAATGGCTTGCCCAGGGGACCATTTACCCAGATGTAATAGAATCAGTATCAGTCAAAGGACCATCCGCAACCATAAAATCACACCATAATGTTGGCGGGCTTCCGGAAAAAATGCATCTTAAAGTAGTCGAACCTTTACGTCTTCTTTTTAAGGATGAAGTCAGGAAGGTAGGGCATGCTCTGGGATTACCGGATTTTATAATAAAACGTCACCCGTTCCCCGGTCCGGGACTGGCAATACGTATCCTTGGCGAAGTGACGCGGAGAAAGCTTGATATTCTTAAGGAAGCCGATGAGATTTTCATTGAAGGCCTGCGCAGGAACGCTCTGTATGATTCTGTATGGCAGGCAGGAGCAATGCTTCTCCCTGTGCAATCGGTCGGGGTGATGGGAGATGAAAGAACATATGAGAACACTATCGTACTCAGGGCAGTTAATTCCACCGACGGAATGACTGCAGACTGGTCGCATTTGCCATATGAATTTCTGGCAACTGTTTCAAATGAAATAATTAACAGGGTAAAGGGTATAAACAGGGTGGTTTACGATATCAGTTCCAAACCACCTTCGACCATCGAATGGGAATAATAGTAGAAACGCCCGATTAGGGCAGTAAAAAAAACAAACGGGCACATAAATTGTTGGTGAATTAATATAGGATCATAATTTCTGAATAAAAATGGATAGAAAAAGATTAGTATTTTTTGCAGCGTTAGTTCTGATTGCTCAACAGGTTTCATCACAGGTACTGACTGAGGAAACTTTCAAATTAGGAAAGACACTTAATCTCATTGATAATTACTATGTGGATTCCACAAATCTGACAAAGCTTGCTGAAGACATGATTGTAGCAACATTGAAGGAACTTGATCCACATTCAACTTATATTTCCGCCAAGGATGTCAGGGATATGAATGAACCCCTCCTGGGAAATTTCGAGGGAATCGGGATCCAGTTCAACATCCTTCATGATTCAGTTATAGTGGTTGAACCAATTTCCGGCGGACCTTCTGAAAAGGTAGGTCTGAGGGCAGGGGACAGGATTGTAAAGATTGATAACGAAAAGGTTACAGGTATTGGAATATCCACCAATGGCGTCCGGAGCAGGCTTCTGGGAGCAAAGGGAACGAAAGTAAATGTAAGTATTTTCAGAAAAGGCAGGAAAGATCTGCTTGATTTTACAATTACAAGGGACAAGATCCCCATCAACAGTCTGGATGCAGCCTACATGCTTGATAAAGAGACAGGTTATTTCAGATTCAATAAATTTGCTGCGACAACTGATAAAGAGTTTGAAGGTGCTCTGGAAAAACTGAGAAAAAACAACATGAAGAACCTGATCATCGACCTGAGGGGTAACGGTGGGGGATATATGGTTGCTTCGACCGAACTGGCAAACCATTTTTTCATAGATCAGAAACTTCTGGTATATCTTATCGGAAGAAAAACTCCAAGACAGGAATACAAATCGTCAGGGTATGGTAACCTTGCTTCTGCACGGGTTGTTATTCTCACTGATGACGGATCTGCTTCGGCAAGCGAAATTGTAGCGGGGGCGCTTCAGGATTGGGACAGAGGCATAATAATTGGCCGCCGCACATTCGGAAAAGGTCTGGTTCAGAATGCCTTCTATCTTCCCGATCATTCAATGATAAGATTATCGGTAGCCCGTTACTATACTCCTGCTGGTCGTTCAATACAGAGTTCATACAATGGTGGTTATGAGAATTACATAGCGAATTTCGCCAGAAGATACACAAATGGGGAAATGATGTCAGCTGACAGTGTTCATTTCCCTGATTCACTGATGTTTAAAACACTGGTAAACCAAAGGACGGTATATGGTGGCGGAGGTATTATGCCTGATGTTTTCGTGGCTGTTGATACTTCAAAATACTCTGATTACTACAGGACTCTGGTCAGAAGAGGGATTTTCAATTCTTATATACTGGAATACGGCGATGCAAAAAGGACTGAAATCAACTCACAATACAGGACATTCGACGACTTTAAGAAGAGGTTTGAGCTTCCGGAAACTGATATTCAGGCGTTTATCAAAAAAGGAGAAGACGCAGGCGTGAAATATGATGAAGCCCAGTACAGGAAATCTGAAAGCGAGATACTCCTGGTGCTTAAAGCACTGCTGGCGAATAATATCTGGAATACAAACGAATATTTCAGGATTATCAACGAGAAAGATAATGTGATTGCTGAAGCGCTGAAAGTAATTAGTGACCGCGACAGGTATAATAAGATACTTGGCTACAATTAACCCACGTACTCATCATCTTTTATCATGTGAATACCCGGGAAGGTTAATTCCGTTAATTGACCTTTTTAGCTGTAAATAAGATCTCTATTGTATTTGCAGGATTCTGATCATCAGGTACTTTATTTGCCATGGTCAGTGTTCCGCCATCAAGCCTGGCATCCACCACAAGGTCTTCGGTATACAGGTTGGTGATTGTTAATTTGGAACCGGCGAGGGTCCATGAGAACAGGTGATCCACTTCATCTTCATTATAAATTCCTGACCCGCCTTCAACAAACTGGTATCCCATTTCACCTGATTCAAGGAAGACAGTAAACTCTGATTTTTTTACATCATTGGTGTAGGTGATCTGCGTAATGGAACTAACTTCCCATTTTCCGATAATTGCTTCTTCCAGCGGCTTCTCTTTTTCACACGATGCAAGAACTAACAACAGAGATGATGTCAATATGTATGATGCGGCTTTCTGATACTTCATTGCGTTTTAATTTAATTTTAATAAGATTAACTATCTGGTATGTAAAGGAACAATAAAATTAGCATTCTCTTTCATACTGTTATAAAAGAATATGTGAATATCCATAAAAAGGAGGTAAATAAGTACTTTTGACGGACCTGATCTGTTAAGAATATAAAAATGAAACTTACAGCTAAAACCCTTTACGGACTTGAAAAAGTACTGGCAAGGGAACTGGAAATATTGGGTGCGACAAATGTAGTAATTGCAAACCGTGCAGTTATGTTCAATGGCGATATGGAACTTATGTATAAGGTTAATTACTGTTCGAGAACTGCCTTATCGGTGCTGAAACAGATTGCTGATTTCCGGATCAGGTCCGTTGAAGATCTTTACAGGAATGCTTCAAAAGTAAGCTGGTCGGAATTTATGGATGCCGACAACACTTTTTCAGTAGTTCCGGTTGTCAGTTCGAAGATATTTGGACATACAGGGTATCCCGGACTTGTTGTCAAGGATGCGGTTGCCGATTACTTCCGTAAATTAACCGGCAGGAGACCCTCAGTTGATGCTGTAGATCCGATGGTTGTCATAAACCTTCATATTAGCAACGACCAGGTTAATATTTCACTTGATTCCTCAGTTATACCTTTATTCAGGCGTGGTTACAGGACAGAGCAGGGTATAGCCCCGCTTAATGAGGTTCTTGCTGCAGGGATATTGCTTATTGCAGGATGGGATCTGTCAACCCCCCTTCTCGATCCTATGTGCGGCTCAGGAACATTTTCGATTGAAGCCGGACTAATGGCGAACCGGATACCACCGGGTAAATTCAGAAGTTTCTTCGGATTCACAAAGTGGAAGGATTTTGATAAGAGTTTATTAAACAAAGTAAAACTTGAATCAGACAATCAGCTAATAAAATCAACTGTAAAAATCCTTGCTTCTGACATTTCAGAATTGGCCACCGGACAGGCCAGGATAAACATAGCAAACGCAGGTCTTTCTGAATTAATTTCGGTGGAAGTGTCAGATTTTAATAATATTAAACCGATAGATACCGGCGGGTACATTTTTATGAATCCACCATATGGCAAAAGGTTAAGACCTGAGGAGATGGACAATCTTTACAGTATGATAGGGTCCACTTTGAAGCATAGTTTTCCGGGTCACAAGGCATGGATAATTACTGTGGGTAACGAATATCTTAAGTACATAGGATTAAAACCGAAAGTCAGGTATACCCTTTTTAATGGTGCCATCGAATGTATACTTGCAGGATACGAATTATATGAGGGTACAAGGAAGCGGGGTAAAGATCTAAAATCCTTATAAAATGGATGTTGACCATTTGGCCCCGGTGCATTTATCAAAAATTTCCCAATAATTTAAAAATCCGCAATGGAGGCGTGTTAAAATTTGGTACCTTCATATTTTTATTATATTTGCATCGGAAAAACGAGACCTTATTCAAAAAGAAGCTTAGATGAGCTTTGATATTGAAAACTACCTGAAAGACCAGACGAATAGTAATGTTATCCTTTTTTATAAAGGAAATGTTGATTCAGATGTAATTAATCATGTTCTTGATACTGTTGAGGACAAGCTGGTTGAAGTAAATGAGCAATCAAAACTCAGGAAAAAGGTCTATAATGTCCTTGTAGAGAGCCTTCAGAATTTATATCATCATGTAGATAAAGTACCGGAAGACTTTGAGGATCAGGTATCTGAGAAATTTGGAATGCTGGTTGTCAAGAAGGTCAATAATGGATACAAAATAATTACCGGCAACTTTGTTCGTACCCACAATGTTGAAAAGCTTGAAGAGAAAATTAAAAGGATTAACAGATCGAGTCACGATGAGATTAAGGAACTCTATAAATTCATCCTTAATCATCAGAGAATTTCGGCAAAGGGAGGCGGTGGACTTGGTCTGGTGGATATTGCAAGAAAAACAGGTAATAAACTTGAATATACATTTAAAGAATATAATGATAAATACTCATTTTTCTATCTTGATATTTTAGTAAACGAAGAAAATTAGTGTGCTAACAAGCAATTAAAAAAACAAATAAAATTAAAATCTTATAAAATGGAACCGATTATTATCGAAGGAACACCGAAAACACCGACTGTAAAATTTGATGCGACCCAGGGTGTGTTTGAAATCAAGGGACGTTCAATTCCTGAAAACTCGGTAGAATTCTATAAACCCCTTGTTGACTGGCTCGATAACTACAAAGAATCTCCGCTTACGAAGACAGTTGTAAATATCCGTCTGGAATATTTTAACACCAGTTCCTCTAAATGCATCCTTGATGTATTTAAAAAGCTTGAGGCAATACATAAAGCTAAAAACGAGGTCGAAGTTAACTGGTATTATGAGGAGGATGACGAAGATATGCTCGAAGCAGGTGAGGATTATGAATCCATTATCAGGGTGCCTTTTAAGATGATCGAAATTGCAGAGTGAATTATGAAAATTAGTTGATCTAATAGGAATCGGTTATCCAAAAAACAAAGGGCTGTTTGAATAGAAACAGCCCTTTGTTTTTATTCAGGACCCTTGTATTTCTTCCCCATAACGGCTTCGCCGGAATCGAGTAGCTTTTTAAGCAACCTGAAATAGAGCACAAAATAGAACGCGAATGTCATTAACCACAATACAATGACATTAACCCAGTATGTACCCATATCATAACCGAAGATACGTTTCGTTGGTGAGTAGAAATGAGCTTTTATGAAATTGTGCTCAGGATCCATATAAATAGGATCAAGTTTTTGCTTTATTTCTCCCCTGTATTCAATCACTTTATCCGGTTCATTTTTGTTGATAACAAATTCTTCCAGTGACTCATTTGCATTGTCATCCCTCAGCTTCAGAAATGCTTTGTTGTCTGATGATTGCAGCTTTGATATCAGTGCATCTTTCCTGTTCTTTGCTTCATTCGAATACTTAACATAAAACCTTCTTATAGCCTCCAGGTTTTTCAGTGCTGCTGCGACAATAGGACCTGTAACACTATCAGGTTTAAGGTATTCGATCCTGTCAAATTTATATTCCGGAGTAAGCAGAGCTTCTTTATTCAATTCAGTGTAAACCACCTTCAGCTTTTTCAGGGATTCCTCACTTACAGTTCCTCTTTTTAGATCAGATGCAACACTTTCCAGCCTTCCCTTGATTTCGGCATGCCAGTAATCTTTTTTAAATTTAGCCTTACTCAGCGCTTTGTCAAATACGTAAAACTGCTTCTCATAATCATTGTCCTTAAATTGTTTTACGGCAAGCGCTTCATATCCCCACCGGGCGGTGATCAGTTCACCATAGATCGGTATTGAAACCGGGGATGATACCTTCGGGTTCAGCTTTTCGAACCTGACCATTATTCCGCTGAGGATTATCTGAGGGATAACGAGGAACGGAATTAATATGTAAATAGTTACCACAGACTTGAAACTGTCGGAGATGACCAGGCCAAGCATATTGGCACCGGCCCAGCATGAGAACAGAACAAGCCAGTATTCAAACAGCATACCTTTGATTCCGGTTATTGTGTTACCGATCAGAACGAAGGTGAGAGCCTGGATAGCTGATATCCCAAGCTGGACAAATACTTTGGACAGCAGATAGCTGTTCCAGCTCAGGTTGAGAAAGGCTTCCCTCTTAAGGATCTTCCTGTCCTTGATGATCTCCTCGGCGCTCACTGTCAATCCCATAAAGATGGCAACGATCACCGACATGAAAATAAAGACCGGGAGATTTGTATTTTCAAAGAGCGTATATTTCGGATCGGCTGCACTCTCATCAAAATATCTTATGAGTAAGGAGAGGAAAAGGGCAAGAATCGGGGCCTCAAGAAGCGTAATTATCAGATATTGCGTGTCTGCAAACTTCGATAACAGATCACGCTTTATAAATACTATGAGCTGATTGAGTTTGTTGGGTGTCTTGAAATTGATTTCCGGAATTGAAACTCCCGGTTCAATGAGATCTTCTTTCTTTTCAGCTTTGTAATGATTGCTCCAGTCTGCCGGTGAAATCCGCCGTATATCCGTCGGCTGTCCGCTTTCCGTGAAAACCCTGGTTTCCACAATATTGAAGATCTGTTCGGGATTTACATTTCCGCAAACATAACATTCACTCTCATTGTAGTTTGCCTGTTCTATCTTTCTTTTAAAATACTCGATCGATTCGATCGGATTGCCATTGTAGATCAGGTATCCTCCGGTATCAAGAATGATAAGTTTATCGAACATCTTGAAAATATCAGAGGAGGGTTGATGGATAACAATGAACAGGAGCTTACCTTTGCGGGTCAGATCTTTGAGCAGGTCGAGGATGTTTTCAGAATCACGTGAAGAGAGTCCTGAGGTCGGTTCGTCGAGAAACATGATCGAGGGCTCGCGGATTAACTCAAGAGAGATGTTGAGTCGCTTTCTTTGTCCGCCACTGATCTTTTTGTTTAGCGGAGTGCCAACTTTCATGTCCCTGATCTCATACAAACCGAGATTCTTCAGAACATTATCAACTTTTTCTGTAACCTCATTATCAGTCAGGTTATCAAAACAGAGTTTCGCATTATAATAAAGGTTCTCGAAGACAGTCAGTTCCTCAATCAGAAGATCATCCTGGGAAACATAGCCTATGAGTCCCTTGATCTTTTCTTTGTCTTCATAGATGTTAATGCTGTTTATAAGAACGTCACCATCAGCAGGAGCATTTGTGCCATTCAGAACGCTCAGCAGGGTTGATTTGCCTGCCCCGCTGGCTCCCATTATCCCCACCATTCTGCCTGATTCCTCCCTGAAACTCATATGATGGATACCAACCTGCCCGGTTTTGAACCTGTATTCGACATTGTTAACTTCATAAACCACTCTTGACGCCTGGAAATCCTCCTTCAGGAACTGCATTGTGACATCCCAGTAATAGAGCGGTTTGATTTTATATCCTTTGATTGATGACCCTTCGCCGAAAGGATAGACCTTGTCCTCCATGAGAAGTTGTCCGTTCATTGAAAGCTCACCCGACTCTGTGAATCTGACAAAATATAGTTTTACCGAAGGCACAAAAAGAAGCCATAACTGCCCCCTGAGAAGTTCTTTATATAAATGTTTGGCTTCCTTCAGACCACTCTTATGATTCCCATTTATCAACAGAATATTCTGCAAATCAGGGATATGGTCAAATGAGTTAAGGACAAAACTTTCGATATCGGAGTACTCTTCCCCTGTTATATTCAATCCTTCAGCCAGGGTGCTGATAAATCCCAGTTCAAGCGAATTGACCTCCTTGCCACCCGATTTGCAGAATTCGAGCGCCTTAATAACAACAAAGATCCTCTGTTCCTGATCGAGCTGACCTTGTTCATTTATCTCCTTGCAGAGTTTCCTTATCCTGATAGCTATTGCGCCTTCACGACGTTCCTCACTGCTCTTCTGCAGCTTTTTCTTGGCTTCATTGTATGCCAGATCATATTTGGACAGATATTCCTTGACAAGCTCCTGGTTAAGGAGCCGGTTCAGGAAAGCCTCAACAACCGCCCGCCTTTCCAAATCATTGGTTTGTGGTTTGCCAATGATAGCGAAGAGCTGCATAAGGGTTTCAAGGATCTTTTCACTCATGGAAGGTCAGGCAATATTGATTTCAGACTATAAAATTAGTTTTTTGGTTGATATATTGGCTTATTAAGATCGAAGCCTGGTAACTTTTTTCCGGATCACACCCTTTATACGAATGAATAAAGAAAGGGTTGCACATTAATCCAGCGTCAGAATGGCATGAATTCCTTTTGCATTTAATGCCAAAAAGTCCCCGTTTGAGAACTGGCAGATTATTTGAAACTCCTGCCTAAAAGCTGTTAATATGAATTTAAACAATTTTACTCTAAAAGCTCAGGAGGCTGTTCAGAAAGCACTCAATATCGCTGCAGGAAAGGGACAACAGGCTGTTGAATGCTCCCATCTGCTCAAGGGGATTATGAGTGAGGCTGAGAGCATTGCCGGATTTCTTTTTGGTAAAATGGGTGTCGATTCAGGTCTGGTGACCCGTGATATCGACAGGCTGATCGATTCTTATCCCAAAGTATCTGGCGCTGAAGCATATCTCACCACAGCCGTTTCAGAAGCTATGAGAAAAGCCAATGACCGCGCATCGGCCATGAAAGATAAATTCGTTACTCCGGAGCATCTCCTGATGGGTATTCTGGATACAAGTGACGAAGCGTCAGGAATATTGAAAGATCACGGGGTTACGATGAAAGGACTGAAATCGGCTGTTGACGAATTAAGAAAAGGAGCAAAAGTCGACAGTCAGACATCAGATGATACTTTCAATTCACTCAACAGATATGCTGTAAATCTGAATGAAAGAGCAAGATCAGGAAAACTTGATCCTGTGGTCGGACGAGATGATGAAATACGGAGGATACTTCAGATACTGGAACGGCGCACCAAGAATAATCCGCTTATGATTGGAGAACCTGGTGTTGGGAAAACAGCAATTGCTGAGGGGATTGCACACCGGATCGTAAGGGGTGATGTGCCTGAAGACCTTAAATCCAAGACTATTTATTCACTCGATATGGGCGCCCTCATAGCAGGTGCAAAATATAAGGGTGAATTTGAAGAACGGCTGAAATCGGTTGTGAATGAGGTCATTGGCTCAAGCGGAGAGATTGTTCTTTTTATAGATGAGATTCATACACTGGTCGGAGCAGGCAAATCGGAAGGAGCAATGGATGCAGCCAATATACTTAAGCCTGCTCTGGCACGAGGCGAACTGAGGGCAATCGGAGCTACTACCCTCAATGAGTACCAGAAATATTTCGAGAAGGACAAAGCCCTGGAAAGAAGGTTCCAGGTTGTAATGGTAGATGAACCCGGCAGGGATGAAACTGTTTCCATCCTTCGGGGAATCCGGGAGAAATATGAAGCACACCATAAAGTCATTATAAGGGATGAAGCCATAATTGCAGCAGTTGACCTCTCAACCCGTTACATTACCGACAGGTTCCTGCCCGATAAGGCAATTGACCTTATTGATGAAGCTGCCGCGAAACTCAGGCTGGAGATGAATTCAGTTCCGGAAGAGATAGATCTGGCTGACAGGACCATAACCAGACTCGAAATTGAGAAGGAAGCTGTAAGGAGAGATGGCGATAAAGAAAAGGAAGAACATTTAGCCCAGGAACTTGCTGAACTTCAGTCACATAGAAATACACTGAGAGCTGCATGGAATTCGGAAAAAGATATGATCGGGAAAGCCCAGGAAAGAAAGGAAGCTGTCGATGCGCTGCGGTTCGAGGCTGAAAAGGCCGAAAGAGCAGGTGATTACGAAAAAGTGGCTGAAATACGATATGGAAAAATAACACAGCTTGAAAAAGAGATAGCAGCACTCAAGGATCAGATTGAAAAGAAGAGGAAAAAGGGATCACTCGTGCAGGAGGAAGTTCGATCAGAAGATATTGCGGAGATAGTTTCCAAGTGGACCGGGATTCCTGTTACCAGGATGCTGGAAAGTGAAAAGGAAAAGCTCCTGAGGCTTGAAGTTGAACTGCATAAGAGAGTAGTAGGACAGGATGAAGCCATCATGGTAGTTGCCGACGCCGTCCGGAGATCACGAGCCGGATTGCAGGATCAGAAAAGACCGGTGGGATCATTTATCTTTCTCGGAACTACCGGTGTCGGGAAAACCGAGCTTGCAAGGGCGCTCGCTGAATTTCTCTTCAACGATGAAAACCTGATTACAAGGATCGATATGTCGGAATACCAGGAAAGACATTCGGTGTCGAGACTTATTGGCGCACCCCCCGGATATATAGGATACGAAGAGGGTGGACAACTTACAGAAGCAGTAAGGCATAAACCCTACTCAGTGGTGCTTCTTGACGAGATCGAGAAGGCACATCCCGATCTGTTTAACCTTCTGCTTCAGGTGCTCGACGATGGACGTCTGACCGATAATAAAGGCCGGACAGTGAATTTCAGGAACGTTATAATCATTATGACATCCAATATCGGATCGGATGTCATCCGGGACAGGATGGAAAAATGGAATAATAAAATGCCGGAGAAAGAGGAGGAACTGCTGAGCAAAGAAATTTTCACACTACTTAAAAAGGTTCTCCGTCCCGAATTTCTGAACCGTGTTGATGAGATAGTCCTTTTCAGACCCTTGAATCAGGAACAGATAAGGGAAATTGTAAAGCTTCAGCTTGGTAATTTAAGAAAGCTCCTTGAAAAAAGTAATATGGAGCTCGAAATGTCCGAAGAAGCAATCGATTGGCTCGCGGAGCACGGCTTTGACCCCCAGTCAGGCGCCAGACCGGTTAAACGACTTATACAGAAGGTGATAGTTAATGAATTGTCGAAGGAAATTATTTCAGGCAGAATATTAAGAGACTCGAAAGTAAAGATTTCAGTAGATAAGGACAAGCTTAAATTTAGTTTAGCCTGATCCGGGTTATCTCATCGACATCAAACATTCATCGACAGTTTCATAAATCTCAAATACCGTGTGCAGGTTAAGGGTTTTGAAAACCCTGAGTACATCAGATTCAGGCCCGGCAAACTTCAGTATCCCATAATTATTTCTTGCTGATCTCATTACTGAAAGGAAACACCCGTAACCGGTGCTGTCGATATAGTGTATACCCTTCAGATCTATTATCACCTTCGCATTGGCATTATCGAATACCTTGCTTATTTCATCCTTCAGATCATCTGCAATAAGGGCATTGATCCTGTCTACAGAAAATGTAATTATATCAATTTTACCACGCTTTTCAATGTTGATCATTCATTTCTGTTTTAGCCTGTTATTTACCAAGTCATCCAGCTCATTAACAGCTTCAGAGGTATCATTGGCAAACCTTGTAATATATGATTCATATTTATCGGTTTCTATGCCCTCTTTGGCCTGCAGCTCAAGTGTCTTGAGCATGGAACCAAGATCATTCATACCCATAATCAAAACAGACGACTTCGCCTTATGAGCAAGGAGCCCGAGGGAATTATAATCCTTTTCCGAAAAAAGCTTTTTCATCTGGATATGAGTTTCTGCGACCTGATCACGGAACAAATTGACTAATTCACGAATTATTTCAGTGTCCCCGTCTGAAACCGAATCAAGATAATCAGTATTAATAAACTTATAATCCATAACTGCAGGAAGTACTAATCAGGTTTATAGTTATTAAATGCATAGAAGATAACAAATATAAAACTATTTATTCCGAACTAAAAATTTGAAACAGTGAGAATAGCGGATTTTTTGAAAACGTCAAATTAATACTACTTTTATAGTGTAAAAAACCGGATCCTATGAAACATTTGTTTCCTTCCACGATTTTAGTATTAACTTTTCTGAATTCCTCATATCTGGGGGCGCAGACAGATATCAAAATCCGAAAGGATGAATTTAAAAACGACAAGCCCGGTTTCGAAGAAGCATGGAGTCATGTTAAAACCGGAGATGTTTTTTTTGCGGAAAGGGCAATATGGTATGGGAGCGCTTATGATGAATACAGGAAAGCCATCGTTTATAACAGCCTTAGCCCTGAATTAAATTACAAAACAGGTGCTGCAGCTCTGTTGTCAGATAACAAGGATATGGCTGCGCAATATCTGACAAAGGCACTGGAACAGGACAGTGCACTGACAGACGATATTCTCCTCCTCACCGGCAGGGCTCTTCAATACTCCGGCAGATACAATGAAGCGATCACTTGTCTGAATGGCTACCTCAATTCCGGTGTCAGTAAGACCAGACAAATGCTGGCCGATGCCACAAAATATCTTGAAGAATGCAATTCGGCACTTGAAATTACAAAAGATACACTGAGGATCGAAATAAATAATATCGGTCCGAATATTAATTCCGGCGCTGATGACTATGCGGGAGTTTTTTCAGATGATAACAGTATCCTGTTTTTCGCCACACGTCGCGAAACTTCAAAATCCAGCATTTCCCTCGAAGATGCCAAATTTGATGAAAATATATTTTTCACCACCTGGATTAATGATAGCTGGAGTCCATCGGCTTCAGCAGGAAATGACCTGAACACAGTCTACTGTGAAACGCCTCTGTATCTCAGTCAGACCGGCGATGAATTATTTGTTTATGCAGGGTATGAGAATGGAGGAGATATTAAACGATCCGTAAAAAAGAAAGGCACCTGGAGAACTCCGGAAACTGTTCCATTTAGAATTAACACAGGCGGCTCCGAAACATCATTTACAATATCACCCTCAGGTAATGAAATATGGTATGTATCCGATAACAGGAAGGAGGGATTGGGTGGTAAAGACATTTATTTCGTTAAAAAGACAGGTGAAAATAAATGGTCCAGACCTGAGAATGCAGGTCCGGTCATAAATACTGTTTTTGATGAAGAATCCGTAAGGTTTTCGGAACTGGGCGACACATTGTGGTTTGGTTCCAGAGGCCATAACGCAATTGGAGGATTTGATATTTTCTATAGTGTAATGGATACAATGGGCATGTGGACAAAAGCAACTAATTGCGGGTATCCGGTTAACACTCCCTGGGATGAACTGTTTTATATTCCCGCAAAAAGCAATAACAGGTCTTTTTACCTGGTTTCTAACCGTACCGGAAGCATGGGCGGTCTCGATATTTTTCAGGGTATAATTGTGCCTCCGGAACCGGTAGCTGTTGTAATACCTCCGCCTCTTCCTGATACGATTATTATAAGAGATACAGTATTGGTAATCAGGGAGGTAGTTCATACTCCGGTTGTGGTGCCCGAAAAGCCTGCGGAGATGGTTTTGTTCCTTACCGGGAATGTAAAAGATTCTGAGAATGGAGACCCCATAATGGCCAAGATTGACGTGATCGACCTTTCAACCGACCAGGTAATTGCAACTACTGCCAGCTCGGATGTCGATGGAAGCTACAGGGTAAGACTTCCTGCAAAGAAATCATATATGGTCGATTTCAGGGGAGCCGGATATCTCTCAGATATGAAAAGGGTCGTTGTCCCGGAGACTTATGCGGAAGAGTTTTTTAAACTGGATATGTCACTTATCAAAGTAAAGGTTGGAAAAAAGGTGGTTTTGAACAATATACTGTTTCAGACAGGAAAATCCATCCTTACAGCAGGTTCATATACCGAACTGGACCGCCTTCTCGGGATCCTCAGCGAAAATGCACTTATGAAAATAGAGATTTCGGGGCATACCGACAACACCGGAAGCCTGGCTCTTAATAACAAACTTTCTGAAGACAGGGCAAAAGCAGTTGTGGAGTACCTGATACAAAAAGGGATCGACAGCTCCCGTCTGGAATTTAAAGGCTATGGCCCTCAGCAGCCAATTGCAGACAATTCAACATCCGCAGGCAGAACACAAAACAGGCGGGTTGAGTTTAAAATTCTTGAATTCTGACCAATATGAAGAATACACCCTTCACCACCCTTCACCATACGTTGGGTGCAAGGATAATCCCGTTTGCCGGTTATAATATGCCAGTTGAATATACGGGTATATATGATGAACATATAACTGTAAGAGAGAAAGCAGGCGTTTTTGATGTCTCACACATGGGCGAATTCTATGTCACCGGTCCTTCATCTCTCGATTTTCTTCAGTACATAACTGCGAACGATGTGGCTGCCCTGTTTGACGGTAAGGTCCAGTATACATGCTTTCCGAACGGAAAAGGCGGGATAGTTGACGACCTTCTTGTTTACAGGTTTAATCCTGAGAAATACCTTCTTGTTGTGAATGCGGCAAATATTGAGAAAGACTGGAACTGGTGTGTGCAGAATGCAAGGAAATTCGGGATCAGGATTGGCAGGGATCTGATAAATGCTTCGGATGAAATCGCCCAGCTTGCAGTGCAGGGACCCCTTGCGTTGCAGATTGTACAAAAGCTTACAGATACAACTGTTACCGGGATGCTGTATTATACTTTCACTGAATTTGAATTTGCAGGGATAAAGAATGTTTTATTCTCCATAACCGGTTATACGGGTGAAGGAGGATGTGAAATCTATGTGAGAAATGCTGATGGGCCGGCGCTCTGGAAGGCGATTTTTGATGCAGGAAGAGAATCCGGAATCAAACCTGCAGGGCTTGGTGCCCGCGATACGCTAAGACTTGAAATGGGGTATTGCCTTTATGGAAATGATATAAATGATCAAACCTCACCGATCGAAGCAGGTTTGGGCTGGATCACCAAATTTACTGATTCAAAGAACTTTATCGATAAGGAACTTTTATTGAAACAGAAAAATGAAGGTGTTGAAAAGCGGCTGAAGGGATTTGTTATGATCGAAAGGGGAATTCCCCGCCAGCATTATGAAGTTTTTGATTCTGCAGGTACCAGGATAGGAGAAGTTACTTCCGGAACAATGTCTCCCATGCTGAAACAGGGAATCGGAATGGGATATCTTGCAAAGGGATTCTGGAAACCCGGAACTGAAATATTTATTCGCATCAGAAACAAGGATCTGAAAGCGATTGTGACGGATCTTCCGTTTTACAAAAAATAAAGGCTTTAATGCCTTAACGCCCTGAACCCCTTACGCCCTACGCCCTGACGCCTTAACGCCTTAACACCTTAACGTCTTGATTAATTGACCCTGATGAGTAAGAGAAAACTTGAAACCTGTTTATCACCGGCACTCTATGAACCTGAGCTTCACAATGGATCAATAGTCGTTATTATTGACGTTCTTCGTGCCACATCAGCAATATGTACAGCTTTTGCAAACGGAGCATTTTCAATAATACCTGTTGCAGGTGTAGAGGAAGCCAGAGATTACAAGAACCGCGGATATCTTGTGGCGGCAGAACGTGATGGATTTGTTCTTGATTTCGCTGACTTTGGAAATTCACCTTTTAATTTCACCAGGGAAAAGATCGAAGGAAAGACTATAGTTTACAGTACCACCAATGGAACCGGAATAATAAAACTGGCTTCAAAGGCAGATAAAATCGTTATTGGTTCTTATCTGAATATCACTGCGCTTACAGAATGGATAATCAGATACGACAATGAGGTTGTTTTGTTCTGTGCCGGCTGGAAAAACAGATTTAATCTCGAAGATACAATGTGTGCCGGAGCAATTGGTGAAAGGCTTATGGGGAGCTCCCTTTATTCAACAATCTGTGATTCGACCCATGCAGCTATTGATCTTTGGTCGCTCGCAAAAAACGATCCTCGCGGGTATATTGAGAAAACGGCACAACGTTCACGGCTGAGGGATAAGGGATTGGACGACTGTATTGATTTCTGTCTCACACCCGACTTTACGGAAAAGATACCTGTAATTAATAATGGGATTCTTGTTAATTATTAGTTATAAAATAGGAGGTTTACTTTTAATCAGCAAGAGCAGCAACTCTTTTTTGTTTTATTTTTGCGATTATTTCTGAGCAACATAACTTTTAAATTAATTACATATCATGAAAAAACACAATTTTTATGCAGGCCCTTCAATTCTTCCTCAATACACAATTGACAGGACCATCGAAGGAATCAAGGATTTTGCCGGGTCTGGCTTATCAGTTCTCGAGATCTCTCACCGGAGCAAGGAATTCATTGCATGTATGAATGACGCGATTTCACTTGTAAGAGAGCTTCTGGATGTACCTTCCGGCTACCAGGTCATATTCATGGGTGGGGGTGCAAGCCTTCAGTTTGCAATGGTACCTTTGAACCTTATGAATAAGAAATCGGCATATCTGGTTACAGGCGAGTGGGCAACCAAAGCCTTCAAGGAAGGAAAGCTGTATGGTGAAGCGGTTGAAGTTGCTTCCTCAAAAGACAGGAACTTCAGCTATCTCCCGAAGAATTATGTTGTGCCTTCAGATGCGGACTATTTTCATATTACCAGCAATAATACGATATTCGGAACAGAAATAAAGAAGGATCCGGATGTCAAAATTCCTCTGGTTGCCGATATGTCATCCGATATTTTCAGCCGTCCTGTGGATGTTTCAAAGTACTCTCTTATATATGCAGGAGCACAGAAAAACCTGGCCCCGGCCGGGGTTACATTGATCATAGTTAAAGAGGAAGTGCTCGGAAAAGTAACACGTCCGATCCCCACGATTCTCGACTACAGAACACATATAAAAGCAGAATCGATGTTCAATACACCACCGGTATTTGCCGTTTTCGCTGCACAACAAACCCTGAAGTGGCTGAAAGATCTTGGAGGTGTGAAAGTTATGCAGAAGAAGAATATCGAAAAGGCTCAGTTGCTATATGACGAGATCGACAGGAATAAATTATTCGTACCTACAATCAAGGATCCGGAGGATCGTTCAGTTATGAATATTTGCTTTGTGATGGCTGATGAGTATAAGGCACTTGAACAACCATTTGCCGATTTTGCAAAATCCAGGGGAATGGTGGGAATCGCCGGACATCGTTCAGTAGGAGGTTTCAGAGCTTCAACGTATAATGCCCTCCCTCGTGAAAGTGTACAAGCCCTGGTTGATGCAATGAAAGAATTTGAAAAAAATAATTAGAATTCCCTGTATATGATAATTCTTGTTGCAGCAGAAAAACCATTTGCACCGGTAGCCATCACACGGATTCGTGAAGTAGTAAATGCTGCAGGCCATGATCTGGTATTGCTTGAAAATTATAAAGATGCATCGGAGTTGCTAAAAGCTGTCGCCGGGGCTGATGCACTGATAGTGCGGAGCGACCTTGTTACCGCCCGGGTCCTCGATGCAGCTAAAAAGCTGAGAATAGTGGTCCGTGCCGGAGCAGGCTACGACAATCTTGATCTGGCGGCGTGTACGGCTCACAAGGTTGTGGCTATGAATACACCCGGACAAAATTCGAATGCGGTTGCAGAGCTTGCATTCGAAATGATGCTTTACATTGCCCGGGGCGGATTCACCGGAAAATCGGGTACTGAGCTCAGAGGTAAAACGATCGGACTGCATGCTTTCGGAAATGTCGGAAAATACATGGCTGAAATAGCCAAAGGATTCGGAATGGATATTTACGCCTTCGATCCGTTCGTGAGTGAGCAGGAAATGAAAAATGCCGGTGTGAAAATCTGCAAAAATACAGAGGAACTTTATTCAAAATGCCAGTATGTTTCCCTGCATATGCCTGCCAACGACAATACCAAAAAATCGATCGGCTATGAACTTTTGAAAAAAATGCCGGTAAATGCTGTACTGGTCAATACTGCACGAAAAGAAGTTATTGATGAGGAAGGCCTTCTGAAGATATTCGCAGAAAGACCCGATTTCAAATATGTTTCAGATGTTGAACCGGTTTCCAAAGCTCAGTTTGAGGAGAAATACAAAGGCAGATTCCTTTTTACCATGAAGAAAATGGGAGCCCAGACCGCGGAAGCCAATATAAATGCAGGTGTCGCAGCCGCAAAACAGATAGTCGATTTCTTTAAAACCGGCAACGAAAAATTCAGGTTAAATAAGTAGAATTAAAAGGGTACTTCATGGCAATTGTTAAACTTTTCAGAGGATTGAGACCTCCCCGTGAAATAGCAAAAGATCTGGCCTGCCTGCCCTATGATGTGATGAGTGTTGAAGAGGCATCCGGGATGGCCCTGGGAAAAGAAAATTCACTCCTTCATATAACAAGAGCTGAAATTGATCTACCTCAAAACATTGACACTCATTCAGAAGAAGTATACAGGAAATCGGTCAGTAATTTCGATCTGTGGCGTAAAAAAGGATGGCTTATTCAGGATGAAGAGCCTGCCTATTATATCTATGCACAAACCATGGCAGGCCGGACACAATATGGAATTGTCGGCTGTGCTTCGATTGATGATTATATGAACGGACTGATTAAGAAACATGAGCTTACCAGACCCGACAAGGAGCAGGACAGAATGGTGCATATCCGTACAAACAATGCCAACATTGAACCGGTCTTCCTTACATACCCTCCTGTAAAAGACCTGGACGCAATTGTTAAGAAGATTATTGACAAGCAGGAACCCGAGTATGATTTTGTGGCTGAGGACGGATTCGGACATCATTTCTGGGTAATCCGTGATCGTAAGACTACAGACCTGATTCAAAAACTGTTTGCCGAAAAAGTACCGTACACCTATGTAGCCGACGGACACCATAGAACAGCAGCAGCTGCTCTTGTGGGAAAGGAGAAACGGGAGAGCAATCCGGATCATAATGGAACTGAAGAGTATAATTATTTCATGGCTGTTCATTTTCCGGCCGATCAGTTGAGAATTATCGACTATAACAGAACCGTTAAAGACCTTAACGGACTGACAACAAAAGAATTCATAACAAAACTCGAAACAGGTTTCAAGATCAGTGAAAAGGGATCGAAGATTTACAAGCCGCGCAGGCTTCATAACTTCTCGATGTACCTGGATGGAGTGTGGTACAGCCTGACAGCAAAGAAAGACACTTTTGACGACAACGATCCGATAGGCATTCTTGATGTGACGATCCTCACTAACCAGGTGCTGGCACCGATACTTGACATTCAGGACCTCCGCAGATCGAAACGGATTGATTTCGTTGGCGGGATCCGTGGCCTGGGTGAGCTGAAGAAAAGAGTCGACAGCGGGGATATGAAGGTTGCCTTTGCACTCTATCCGGTATCCATGAAACAACTTATTGCAATTGCTGACTCAGGCAATATTATGCCACCAAAAACAACCTGGTTCGAACCTAAACTTCGCAGCGGCCTTGTGATACACCTTCTGGAATAAATATTTTGTTTCACGTACTCATCCCCCCTGACCCCCTTCTCTGCTGTCGCAAAGAAGGGGGGGTGGAGGAAACATTGTTATTCAATAAGTTCCCCCTCTTTGCGTAAGCAGAGAGGGGGAAAACCTGAACGAAGTGAAGGAAGGGGGTGAGTACGTGTAAGCCGTATTTATTATTTTTGTTATACCTGTAAATAACTATGCCGGATATCGCCTCCAATATTATCTCCCTGAAACGACAGATCCCGCCATCTGTAAAAATTGTTACAGTATCCAAGACAAGACCGGTAAGCGATATCCTTGAAGCATATAATACCGGCCACAAAATTTTTGGGGAGAACCGGGTTCAGGAACTCCTTTCAAAGAAGGACCAATTGCCGGGCGACATTGAATGGCATCTTATCGGACATCTCCAGAGCAACAAGGTAAAATACATAATTCCGTTTATCAGTATGATTGAATCGGTCGATTCCTTCAGGCTTCTGGAGATCATAAATGCTGAAGGAATGAAAATCAACAGGGTAGTCGACTGCCTTTTGCAATTCCACATTGCAAGAGAAGAGACAAAATACGGATTCAGCAGGAACGAAGTTATTGAAATGATACAGTCTGAAGATTATAAGAGACTAAAATCCATAAAGATCTGTGGTGTGATGGGAATGGCCACATTCACCGATAATGAAAAGCAGGTCAGGGAAGAGTTCAGATATCTGGCCGGATGTTTTTTTGAATTAAAAAATAGTTGCTTTTCCGGCGATACATCTTTCAGGGAAATTTCGATGGGAATGTCGGGTGATTATAAGATCGCCATTGAAGAGGGGAGCACACTTATAAGGATTGGAAGTATTATCTTTGGGGAACGAAACTAGCCGGTTCTAAAACAATAGTAATGGAAAAACTATCTGTAAAATATCTTGGCTTCGACCTTAGGAGCCCGCTGATCGTCAGCAGCAGCAGGTTGACATCAACTATCGAACATCTGAAGGCAGCTGAGGAAAATGGGGCAGGGGCGGTAGTCCTGAAATCTCTTTTCGAAGAACAGATAAATCATTATATCAGCGCCATGCCAGCCGCTTACGGGTATCCTGAAGCTGACGATTATCTGGCGAATTATATGAGATCAAATACGGTAGATGAATATCTTGACCTGATAAGGAAAGCTAAAGAGAGCCTTTCAATTCCTGTAATACCCAGCATAAATTGTTATTCATCCGGTGGTTGGACAGGATTTGCCAGAAATATCGCCGAAGCCGGAGCAGATGCACTTGAAATAAATGTATTTTTTCTTCCTGTTGACAGGAAGAAATCTGCAGCTGAATCGGAAAAAATTTACCTCGATCTTATCGAGAAACTAAAGAAAACCATCAGAATACCGCTTTCGGTAAAGATCGGATTCAGATTCTCGAATATCCTTAATCTCATCGACCAGTTTTATTTAAGGGGAGTTGCCGGAGTTGTAATGTTCAACAGGTTTTATGAACCTGATATTGATCTGAATAAGATCAACATAATTGCGGCACCTGTCTTCAGTTCAGATATTGAACAGCGTTACGTTTTAAGATGGATCGGTATGGCTAGCGGCCAGGATATCAAAATTGATATTTCTGCATCCACCGGGGTTCACAGCGGAAATGATGCCCTGAAGTATCTCCTGGCAGGAGCTGATTCAGTCCAGGTTTGTTCGGTTTTGTATAAGAACGGACTCGGCTATCTTAAGATCATGAACCGGCAGATTGAGGAGTGGATGGATTCAAAGGGATTCAGGTCGGTAAGTGATTTCAGGGGAAAGCTTAATTACCGGAACTATGAAAAACCGGTAGCTTATGAAAGAACCCAGTTCATTAAATACTTTTCATCGGAAGATTGATTTTCTATCTTTTAAGGATGGAAATCAGTTCCCGGGTAAGGCTAACTTTTTCACTGGTATTTGCCTGATCGCTTTCTTCAACCATCTTTATTACTTCATCTTTCGTTTTCCTGGAGCTGTTCTTAACCGATTCTTCAATTACAGTCATACACTCAATGGCTGTTGCATAATCTCCCTCAAGAAAAATCTTTGCCATATAGGTTATATAATCGGAGTAATCAAGGCCCGATTGCCAGCACGAAGATACCAGCATGCAGATTGTACTTGCTTTCAACGGTTTCATAAGTTCTGCCATCACCTCGGGTCTCGCCGAATGGTCCTTTATATCGTTCAGGAACTCCTCAATTATCCTGAGTCCGGAAACGTCGATAGCATTATTGTAATATGTTACCAGCAACCCTATAGCTCCTTCAAAGGGCTCGTCTTCTCTCAATAATTTAATCGCTTCAATGATAAATAAGCTGTTTCCATTTTTGAGAATCTCAGCAAGTTCCCTGAGCTTTTTTTCGGATTTGATCACCCTTTATAAGTTTTTTTCAAAGTTAGAAATAGACTCAATAACATAATACTGTTTTTGCTAAATAAAAATAAAATACTAATTTAGTCGGGAATTACGTGTGATAATTAAAAAATCAGATTATGAATAAAAGGTTCAGCATTGGGTCACTTTCATTAGCATTAATTCTGGTTATCAGTTTGTTTACAGGTTGTAAGGGCGGCAAAAAAGCACAACAGGACGATATCACTGTAGATATAAAGGATAAGGATGAAATATTGCAGGATATTAAACAGGCTGAAAAAATATTCCAGGCTTTGCCATCTCCTCTCGAATCGGCAATGCTTATTAAATCGGCAGGGGCCAGGTTCGAAGATAAACTTCTGAATCCTGTTTCAAATGTCAATAATTACGTCACTAATAAAGCAATGGCGATTAACCTGGGTATTTATACGTGCGACCTGAGCTTTGCCAGTCTTTATGAACAAACCCAGCTGCTGATCGATTATATGAATGCTGCCAAAAAGATGGCTGACGGACTTGGAATCCTTAAAGCTATTGAACAATCAGACATTGACAGACTCGAGGAAAATATCAACAACAGCGATGTAATAATGGATATAGTATCGCAGACTTTCATGAATTCAAACTCATATTTAGAGGATAACGGACAACCGGCAACAGCCGCAATGGTTCTCGTGGGAGGATGGATAGAAGGTCTCTATATTTCCACACAACTTGTTGATATGAAAGATTTTAATGGGAACAAACTGGTTGCAAGGATCATTGACCAGAAGCTTTCTATTGACATACTTCTGAACCTTCTTTCGGGTAGTAAAGGTAATCCGGCTGTTGATGCACTTATGGTCCAGGTAGGTAAACTAAAAGCTGTTTTTGACAAGATCAGAATAGATACAAGCCCCATAAGCACTGAGTTTGATCAGACTTCAAAAACCACAATGCTTAAATCGGAAATTAAAACAGATATGACTCCGGAAGTATTCCTGGAGCTGTCAAAAACAGTTATGGAAATCAGAAATTCATTTGTAATATAGTAACCTATGAGACCGGTAAGAACCTTAGTGTTAGTTGCAATCTTTGTTATTGCCCAGAATGGAAATGTGAATGCGCAATGCAAGGCTTTTGCAAAGAGAGATTGTCTTCCTGAATTAGCCTCCTATACACATGACGGGAATTACCATGCAGCCGTTCTGGTTGAAGGTGAAGAGGCCGAACTTTATAAAACATTCTATTCCGACATGGATTACAGGGTGGCAATAGTTGGTGATGAAAAACTGCCAGCCATTGAGTACAGAATCCTCGATGCCAATAAAAATGTCCTCTATTCAAATAAGGAAAACAACTTCGCCAAAACATGGGATTTTAAGCTGCAGTCAAGTCAGCAGCTAAAACTGGTGGTCAAAGTCTCATCGTTCAATAAACCCGGTGAAATGCCGGCAAGCGGATGCGTTGCAATAATGTTCGGATTTCAACTTAAAAAATAGAAAATATCCTGTTAGTCAATAAGGTGTAGGGGTGTTGTTTGCAACACCCTACTTGTTTTTATGCAGTTTTCTCGCCAGATATCTGCCTGTATATGAACCTTCACATTTTGCAAGATCCTCCGGCTTACCCTCAAAAACCAGATAACCTCCCTCTTCACCACCCTCCGGCCCGAGATCAATAACCCAGTCACAACTCTTGATAACCTCCTGATTGTGCTCAATGACAATGGCTGAATGTCCATGATCGATAAGGGCATTTATCGATTTGAGAAGTTTGTTTATATCATGAAAATGAAGTCCGGTTGTCGGTTCATCGAAAATGAACAATATATGACCAGTCTCTCTCTCCTGGCTGAGAAAGTATGCCAGTTTTACCCGCTGGCTTTCTCCGCCCGACAATGTGTTTGAGGATTGTCCCATTTTAATATATCCGAGACCTACATCCGATAATGGCTTGAGTTTGTCAACAATTCTTTTTTCACCTCTGCCCGGATGACTGTTGAAAAACTCAATTGCTTCATCAATGGTCATTTCAAGCATATCATAAATATTCTTTCCATGGTATCTCACCTCAAGAATATCCCTCCTGAATCTCATCCCTTTGCAGGCTTCACATGTCAGTTCCACAGGGGCCATGAACTGCATTTCAACCCTTATGATTCCTTCCCCCTGGCACTCCTCGCATCTTCCACCTTCTATATTAAATGAGAAATGTGAGGCCTTAAAATTGCCTTGTACGGAGGCCTGCTGCTCGGAGTAAAGTTTCCTGATCTCATCGTAAGCTTTAAGATAAGTCACCGGATTTGACCTGCTCGATTTCCCTATCGGATTTTGATCAACTAGCTCAATCCCTGTAAGACCCCGAACATCACCGGCAATCTCCCTGAACTGACCAGGCTTAAGGTTGTTTCCATTGATTTGGTTCGAAAGATATTTATACAGTATTTCCGACACCAGACTCGATTTACCTGATCCGCTCACTCCGGTTACTGCCGTGATTGTATGAAGCGGGAATTTAACATTGATCCCTTTCAGATTATTTTCCCTTGCACCCCTTACTTCAATAAAACTGTTCCACTTTCTCCTTAGCCGGGGAACAGGAACAGAGAGTCTGCCGCTTAAATATGCCGCAGTAAGAGATTGATTCTCAGCTTTAAGATCAAGGCTGCCCTGAAAAACAATTTCACCTCCCAGTCTTCCGGCCTCAGGTCCCAGATCGATTAATTCATCTGCAGCTTTTATGATCTCCTCTTCATGTTCGACAACAATCACCGTATTGCCCATGTCCCTGAGCTCCTTCAGTACCTTTATAAGAAGATTTGTGTCGCGGGGGTGTAATCCGATGCTGGGTTCATCGAGGATGTACATCGATCCTACAAGGTTACTGCCAAGGGAAGCAGAGAGGTTTATTCTCTGAGATTCCCCTCCGGACAGGGTTGAAGAGAGTCTGTCGAGAGTAAGGTATGACAATCCGACATCAGTAAGTAACCGAAGCCTTATTGTGATTTCTTTCAGGAGCCTTTCAGCAATTGTGGCGTCAGCAGGTGGCAGCGAGATATTTAAAAAGTAATCGTAGAGGCTGCTCACCGGTATTGTGACAAGTTCCTGTATTGCCTTGCCTGCTACCTTCACGTACCGGGCTTCTTTTTTTAATCTTGATCCGTTGCAACCGGGGCAGATTGTCTTTCCACGGTAACGGCTGAGCAACACCCTGTACTGGATCTTGTATTTTTTTTCTTCAAGATGTTGAAAAAACCTGTTTAATCCATAGAAATACCTGTTACCTTTCCATAACAGCTCTTTCTGTGAATCAGTCAGCTGGAAATAAGCTTTATGCACCGGAAAATCAAACTGCCCCGCATTTGCAATAAGCCTTTCCTTCCATTGCTTCATTGTTTCACCTTTCCAGCAAACTATGGCATCTTCGTAAACCGACAGGTTCTGGTCGGGTATGACAAGGTTCTCATCTATGCCGATTATTTTACCATAACCCTCACAGACAGGGCAGGCGCCAATGGGATTATTGAAGCTGAAAAAATGCTCGGAAGGTTCTTCGAATAATATTCCATCAGATTCGAATTTATTCGAGAAACTCTCCCTTTTTATATTGTCACCATTCAGAACGATAACTTCGCAATAGCCCTGTCCGGTTTGAAATGCTGTCTGGGCTGAGTCGGCTGCCCTGCTGAAACTATCTGATGCATGGTCTGTTACGATCCTGTCAATCACAATATTGATCCTTTGCCCGGGATTGTAACTATCAAAATCCCGGATCTCGTCGATCTTAATGATTGCACCATTAGATTCGATACGGTTGTATCCCTGTTTTTCGAGAAATGAGAAATACTCGGTGATCTTAATACTTTCAGGTATCTGTATGGAGGATGCTATTATCGCTTTTGTGCCTTCGGGCAGAGATGCAAGGAAATCAACAATATCATCAACGCTGTGTTTTTTAACTTCTTTACCCGAAACCGGTGAATAGGTGCGGCCTATCCGGGCATAAAGAAGTCTTAAATAATCGTAAATCTCAGTGGAAGTGCCTACAGTCGACCTTGGATTGCGTGAATTTACTTTTTGTTCGATAGCTATGGCAGGTGGGATCCCGTTTATGAAATCGACCTCAGGTTTGTTCATTCTGCCAAGAAACTGACGGGCATAAGAGGAGAGACTTTCAACATACCTTCTCTGCCCTTCTGCATAGACTGTGTCAAAAGCAAGGGAAGATTTCCCGGATCCTGATACGCCGGTAATGACAACCAGTTTGTCCCTGGGTATTTTTAAGCTTACATTTTTCAGATTATGTACTCTTGCCCCTCGAATTTCAATGCATCCGCTCATCCCTTAATGTCAACAATTTGACGAAATTTTTGTTATAATTCAAAAGTAATACTTTCAAATTAGAAAAATATTGCTTTCTTTGTATTTGAATTAACGTCTTAATCAAGGAGGACTGCCTATTTAACAACTCTACTCTTAGTCTTTAAAACGAGAGCAATGAGTAAAACGATTTCCGATTATGAACTCATTCAGAGATTCATAAAAGGTGAGCAGACCTGCTTTGAGCAGATAATCCACCGTCATAAAAATAAAGTTTTTGCGTATATAAGTTTATATATACGCGATCAGGCACTTGCTGAAGACCTGTTTCAGGATACCTTCATGAAAGTGATCCAGTCCGTTAAAACCGGCAAGTACCAGGATAACGGAAAGTTCATTTCATGGGTAATGCGTATAGCCCATAACCTTATAATCGACCATTTCAGGCGGATCAATGATTCCTACGGGTATCCCCGGGGGGACATTGTGCTCCGCGCAGTCGCTGAGCTATTTCAGCAGGTCATCAGGAAACCTGATACGGCAGTCAGGTACGGCGGGGAGGAGTTTGCCGTGATTGTCC
>CAZKMH010000004.1:0-27961 GCA_964553395.1 uncultured Rikenellaceae bacterium
TGTTTGAATCTAAATCATATAACCACGGAGAAACACAGAGTTACACGGAGTGATCACGGTGTTTTAAAAACAGTGTAACTCCGTGATACCTCCGTGTGACTCCGTGGTAAGAAAAGAATATAATTATTATTGAATTCTACTAATATTAAATATTATTCTACTAATCTGAGAGCTCCGGAGGTTTCTTTCAGGGAAGCTCTTATGAAGGGGATCGCTCCTGACGGGGGACTATATATGCCCGCATCGATTCCCATACTAAGCAGGGAAGAGATGGAAAGCTTCGCCGCGAAAGAATACTTTGAAATTGCATTTGACGTACTGCATAAATTTTTAAAAACTGAGATAGAGGATCACAACCTGATATCATTGTGCAGGGACGCATATGATTTTGATATTCCAATTGAACATGTAACCGGCAATAGCTATGTGATGCGACTCGATCAGGGGCCTACTGCATCATTTAAGGATTTTGCAGCCAGGATGATGGCCAGACTGATGAACCACTTCCTTGCATCCGAAAACCGGCATTATACTATTCTGACTGCCACATCAGGCGATACCGGAAGCGCTGTGGCAAGCGCATTCCACGGCCTCAGCAGCATTGATGTAGTGATCCTTTTCCCTTACGGCGAGGTGAGTGAAACACAGCGGAAACAAATGACCACCCTGCAGAAGAATATCCGTGTCATTGCAATTGACGGAAAATTCGATGATTGCCAGGCGCTGGTAAAGAAAGCCTTCCTGGATCCATCACTTTCTCAGATCCCGCTGACTTCGGCAAATTCCATAAACATCGGAAGACTTCTTCCACAGTCAGTATATTATTTCCATGCCTGGTCGAAGCTGGGTCGTAAACCTGTCGTATTCAGCGTCCCATCAGGTAATTACGGAGATCTCATGGGTGGAATTTTTGCCAGGGAAATGGGATTGCCTGTGAAAAAATTTGTCATTTCCACAAATGCGAATAACGAAGTTCCGGAATTTCTCAAATCAGGCATTTATAAAATAATTGCACCCTCATTAAACTGCTTATCAAGTGCAATGAATGTTGGTCATCCAAGCAATCTTGCAAGGATCGTATCCCTCTACGGAGGCATCATGGATGAATCGGGAAATATTATCCGGCAACCCGATATAGCCGGAATGCGGAAGGATTTTTTTGCAATCAGCGTATCGGATAAAACAACCAGGGAAACTATTGCTTCTGCTTATAAAAAAAACGGGATTCTTCTTGAACCTCACGGAGCGGTTGCGTGGAGAGGGCTGGAAAATTATATGGCTTGTGAAACATCAGCCGGAGAAGATAATATTAATTATGTTGCACTTGAAACAGCTCATCCCGCGAAATTTCCGGATGAGATATTCAGGATCCTTAATCTTCTACCCCCCTCTCCTCCTTCGCTGGAGAGAATAATGAACCTGGAAGAAAAATATCTTTGCCTGAATAATGATTACAACGAATTCAATAATTATTTAATTAAAAACTTATAAAAAGAACCTCATATATGTATATTATTTGTAGCGATCTCGAGGGAGTGCTTGTACCGGAAGTATGGATTAATGTTGCAAGATGGACCGGAATTGATGAACTGAAACTGACAACACGCGATATCAATGATTATAATGCACTTATGAAACGCAGGCTGGAAATACTCCGGCAACATGGTATAACAATAAATGATATCCAGAAAGTTATTTCACTGCTTGAACTTATGCCGGGTGCCATGGATTTTATTAACTGGCTGCATGGTCAGGCACAGATGATCGTAGTGTCGGATACTTTCAGGGAATTTGCAGATCCACTTCTTGAAAAAATGGGATGGCCTGTGTTGTTCTGTCATCATCTTACAACCAATGAAGAGGGGATCATTACTGACTATCACCTGCGCCAGCCGGATGCCAAAATGAAAGTAGTTGAAGCCCTTCAGAACCTTAATTTCAAAGTGATTGCAATTGGCGATTCCTACAACGATATCCAGATGCTCAGAAAAGCAGAGGTGGGTGTGCTTTTCAAGCCTCCGCAGAATGTGATTGATGATAACAAAGACCTGCAGGTAGTGAATTCTTATCTCTCGCTGAAAAAAGTCGTTTCCGAAACGATGGCAGAACGATGAATTTTACTTCAGTATCTGTGAAGTGTATTTATCTGCAAGGTCGGCCTGATCTTTTGCAAGGCCGGTAATAATCACTATAAGGTTTCCCTTCCAGGACAGAAATATTGTTCCGTTGTACCCGTCAGCGAAAACGAACTTTCCTTCATCTGACTGGCCGGCCTCAAGCCCTGCCGTAGCAAGATATTCTTCAGCTGTTTTAAGTGCCTCAGGTGCTGAGCTCATTTTCATAAGAAAAATGCTGAAGTTATCAGGTCCCACATTATAAAGTGCCTTGAATGATGCATTCAGAAACCTGTGCCCCAGTACGCTTTCATTAATATATGTCTCCTCATTGATCTTTTTCCCTTCTGCAGGAAACTCCGCGACCATGGATGGCATAGTAGTCTCACCCTGGAGCAAATCGGCAACCCTGTAAGCCAGGGATTCGGCAGATTGCAAAACCTTTGGTTTTCCTGAATAAGTTCTGATCTTTATGTAATAGTTGCCCTTAAAGAAGTTTATTGAACCATCTACAATATAGCCCTGTGCTCCCAGACTGGTGAAATTGTATGATGGAGAACGCTCTGATGAGTAAATTCCAAAAGCCATTGTATGGTTGGAATGCCTGTAAATTTCAAGTTTTATTACATTTCTGCCTTTCTTATACTCAGCCACATGAAGCTCTTCAAATCCGAGAGCCAGGTATGCTTCAGCCGCGCCGTTTATGAAATCCCACAGATTTTCAGGCTGATAAACAGGATATTTTGTGATTAGTTTAAATCCTTTCAATTCAGGATATTGAATATCCTCTGCAGTAACAAAACCTGAAATGAAGGCAAACAGGACTCCAATAAGAATTTTGTTCTTCATCATTCTTCAATTTGAGGTAATCAGTTAATCACGATAAAAAATCTTTGGGTACACTCACCAGCCTTGAGACATCCGAAATTTTCTCCTTTATCGCGAAATTTCTCGAACACTTAACACTGCAAACTTCGCATTTACCGCACGGGTCGTTCATTGTTCCAAGTTCACAAAGCAATGTCTTTGCCATCAGCGGATTTGAATAACCGTATGCATACATGTATGCACGCATCAAATCAGGTACGGGTAAATTGTTCGGGCATTCAGACAGGCACTGCTTGCATCCTGAACAGAAGAGACCCGGCTCATCCATGGAAGCAATCAAATCGGTCTTTTCCTGCTCGTTAAGGCTTATGTCTTCAAGTATTTTAGCGTTCAGATCCAGATGATCGAATGCCGTCATACCGGGAATGGTAGTCGCAACACTCTGATTTGACAAAACCCATTTAATTGCTGCTGATGTATTCATGGGTTTGGTTTTCTCCTTGTCGAGCCATCCTCCGCCTGCAATGGTTTTCATTGCAACAATACCGATACCTGTATCTGCAGCTTTCTTTATTGCGTCATTCAATTCTGCAACGTAAGCCTGCCGGTAATTAAAAGCTGTCAGGATAACATCCCAGGTATCCAGTCCGGCAGCAGCATTGATCACCGCCGGCTCATTCCTGTGTGTGGAAAATCCTATGAATTTAGCTTTCCCGTCTTTCTTCAGCTTCTTGATTACATTAACGATGGGCTTATATTCCAGCATCTCCGGATTGCTGATATCATGAACGTAAAGAATATCGACATAATCCATCTGGAGTCTTGAAAGACTTGTATTGAACATCTCAAGGAACTTTTCGGGAGAGGTCTGGTCATTAGGTTTTCCTTCCCTGTCGGTTTGTGGTTTTACTTTTGTTGCAAGGATAAAGGAATTCCTCTGAAAATCTTTAAACAATGTTCCAAGCATTGCTTCATTATTACCGTTCATATACCCATGGGCTGTATCAAAAAGCCTTATCCCTTTATCGTATGCAGCTTTGCACAGGTTTGGACTATCGGATCTCATCACACCAAAGCTTATCACCGGGACTTTAATGCCGGTTTTGCCCAATGTTCTGTAGATAATATTTTTATCCTGGACTACCCCGGATACAGTTACTACTGCAGGTGAGAATGCAACCATCCCTGCACCGGCTATTCCTGTTTTTAAAAATCCTCTTCTTGATATGCTTCTCATTTTAAACTATTTTAAGTTTCTGATTCTGACATCTATATCTGTGTTTTTCAATAATTTAACCAATCTGTCGGTGTCAGTATCCCCGTAGTGGTATGGATAAAGTATTTTTGGTTTGAAAGCCTTCGCAGCATTGGCCACCATTTCAGGGCTCATAGTATAAGGAAGGTCCATTGGCAGGAAAGCAACATCAATTTCCTTAAGAGCCTTCATTTCGGATGTATTTTCCGTATCGCCTGCAATGTAGAATTTTTTGCCGCCAATTGCAAGGATGAACCCTAAACCGGATCCCTTTGGGTGAAATGGCTGGCCCGGAGATCTCATATTGACAATATTGTAGGCTGGCAATGCCTCAATACCTATAGTTCCTACAGTCACCGACTCGCCTGCTTTTATAGCTTTGGACCATGGTACCTCTGATGTACATTTTTGACTGCATATCATTACCGTTTCCGGCTTACGAAGTTCGGTTATCAGCTTGCTGTCCAGGTGATCGTAATGTTCATGGGTTACGAGTATCAGGTCAGCTTTAGGAAGATTACTATAGTTCCCGGAACTCCTGACAGGATCAATATATATGCAAAAGTCTTTCACCCTGAACATTAGCGATCCGTGTCCGATAAAGTGCATCTCAACATCACCTGCAGAGGTGGCTAATTTGTCCGGTACAGGAGATTCCTGAGTGAATACGGTAGCTGGCATGGTAAAAAATATTAATGTGAGTATAACAAGTTTTATTCTGTTCATAACAAATTTATTATAATTATCATAAAAATGATTCAGATTCCAGGGCAACTGATTTCTTTATGTCCTCACTCCCATCACAAGTATGTCATCAATCTGAGGTAATTGCCCCATCCAGTCCTTCAGTTTATTTTCAAGTATTTCCTTCTGACGGGCCATTGGGAAATCCTGTATCTCAAGCAGCAGTCGTTTGAAATTCTTTTTCATAAACTTGCGGCCTCCTGGTCCTCCGAACTGATCAACATAACCATCAGAAAACATATAGTATGAAATCCCCTTTTCGAGTGTCCAGTCATAGAAAATAAATTTTTCGTTCATGAGAGAGGATATCCCTATCGGCATTTTACTTGCATACACTGTTTCAAGAATATACTTACCGTCCGACATGGAACCATCTGAAAGATTGGCATTGGAACCCTTGTTGCCGGGAATTTCATTTTCGGGCAATTTTCTGACTCTGAAGCAGGGATTGTATGCGCCTGAGAATTCAATGCGGCGGGCGCTGTTATCAACTACCAGAAGTGCAAGGTCCATACCGTCTTTCGCTTCATTGTCCCCTCCGACCTGTTTCAGTGAATCAGTTACATGGAGCCTTAATTTATTCAGAATAAAGTCAGCCCTGGGCGAATGTTCCTTATCAATTATCTCATCAAGGAACGACATACCCAGGAGGCTCATAAAAGCTCCGGGAACCCCGTGCCCTGTGCAATCGGCAGCGGCTATGTAAAGTCTCCCGTCCTTTTTTGCCATCCAGTAAAAATCTCCGCTTACTATATCTCTTGGTTTGAAAAGTATAAAGTAGTTTTCGATATTCTCGGCGAGAATTTTTTCAGAAGGAAGGAGTGCCATCTGGATCCGGCTTGCATAATGTATACTGGATTCAAGCTCTTCTTTCTGCTTCACCACTGTGGCAGTGCGCTCCGCAATGATGCCCTCAAGACGGAGATTCTCATTTTTTAGTCTAAGTGTATAAGCGGCAATAATTGCAAAGATCAGAAATATTGCCGTGATGGCATACAGAAATAACATCAGGGTTGTCAGATACCAGGGCTTAAGGATATTGAAACTGAATGAAGCCTCTTCCGATTCTATTCCTGTGGTTGTTTTTGCCTTCACCCTGAATTTATAATGACCGAATCTGAGGTTCGAAAAATCCTTATAACCGATCTTTGCCCATTTGGACCATTGGTAATCATATCCCTCCAGCATATAACTGTACAGCATCTTCTCTTCATCAACCATATATGTTGTTGTCCAGTGGAATGAAGGGGAGTTGAAAGTATGCCTGAATTCAGGAGGTTTATCTGCAGGATCAGAAGCCACAGGATATCTCCTGCCGTTCTCATCAACAGAATAGAAAGTCTCGTTCATAAATACCGAATCTATTCCTTTGGATTTGTTGGTAATCCTGGTAAGAAGGGTAATTGCCGGAGGTGAATCAGTGTAAAGCTTTTCTTTATCCACAACATAAATTGCTTTTGATTTAGCCATCCATATCCTGCCCTCGATTGAGCCGATATGCATCAGCTTAACATCAGGTAAAAGATTAAACATTCCACCCGTATATTTTGTAAGACTGTCATTCTTCTTCGGGAAAAGGATCTCATTAATCCGGTCTTCAGTGGCCGATAACCAGTATCCACCATCAGGATCCGGGAAAAGCCTGTCAGAATTAACATTTTCGGAATAACCTCCCGTAAATTCATCAAATGACTTCCAGGAATCATTTCCGGGATTCAGTTTAAAAATACCTTTGCCGGAACATAAGATAAGGTCACCGTTGATAACGGATAGTGAATTAAGGCTGGCCTCCCCCGGTATACCTTTGTCAGGTCCGTATTTTACCGAAACAGTATCATTAAAGGGAACCCTGAACAACCCTTCGGGGTAATGTGACAATACTATAAGGTCACCGTTTCCCAGTTCATTCAGTGAAACAATGCTCCCCTCAATGCTTTTAATATTAGTTACATGCTTCCAGATACCATTGTTATAATCAAGGATTTTAAGTCCTGCTGAATTCTGTCCGAAATAGAACCGGTTATTTTTTACTTTTGACTGAAGAATGCTCCTTGTATCAAAATCCCGGGTATCAACTTCATTTTCTGCATCTATAACTCTGCCTTCAAGAATGGAAGATTTGCCATCAGTCATTATTTTGTACACACCACTGAATGAACCGGCGAGCAGAAAACGTTCGTTCCCTGCCGTTGCAGGCAGTAAAGGAAAGATCTGGGCGGTTATGTTACCAAGCTGGCTGAAGATCCTTGTCCCGTCCTCCTTTATACTGCTCTTAAAAATACCGTTGTCGGTGGCAACATAAACAGATCCGCCGAAGAGACAGAAATTATTCACTCCTCCTTCCAGTCCTGACTTTTCTGAAAACTGGCTGAAAGGCAGATTAACACAGGCTTTGGTTATCGAACCCATGGTAGCGATCCACAGCTCAGAACCGGCATCCTTACCGGAGTAAAGTGCTGATATTGTATTATCCTGCATATCAGTATTCTGAGTGTTCCAGTGTCCGGTGTACATACCTTTACTATCAAATACATACAGCCCATCCCCCATCGTTCCAAATACTATCTCTCCGGTACTTAGCCTTACACCACAATAGACTCCCGCTTCTTTGAGCCTGTTGAACATTTTACTGTCAATAAAGCTGCTGTCAACGGAACCTGTGGAATAATTATACAGGTAAATTCCTGATTCCAGCGTACCTACAATCACATTATCATTTTCATATGGTAGCAACGTAAGGCTTCTTTTTGATCCGAAGAATTCTCCTCCCGGAAGCTGATAGATCCCTCCATCCCTTAATTCAAATAATCCGAAAAGATTATCAGTTATAATTATCTTTTCATTTATCGAAAAAATCCTCATCACCTGTCTGAATCCCATCTGCCTCAGGTTAATATAGCTCAGATTGTCATCATCCCTGTCATATATTATCAGCGATCTTGGACTAAGATAATAAATCGTGGAATCCTTTATTATAAGAGAGAAGATGTTACCTATGGAGAAGTCTGACCGTTCTGCCAGCTCTGACGCCGTTGAATCACCCCATGCACCGGCTGTAATATCCTTTGCATCGGAAATGCGATTATTTAATGAAACATAAACACGGTTTCCTGAAGAGTCAGGTTCAATGTACCCAAACTCATCCTGACCTCCTATATAGATTATCCCGTAACTATCAGATCCGATTGCCCTTACAATGGTGGGTGCATTCCTTTTAACCGTAATTGTACTCCAGGTGGTCCCATCATACCTGATTACCAGGTTATTATCGTTACCAAAATAGACAGCCCCGAATTTATCCTTTGTTATGCACCAGTTATATTCTGCCCCCCGTGTGACCTCCATGCTGTAACTTTTTGTAATCGGAGTACCATATTTGTTTATCTGCCCAAACGCCACGGAAATCAGGGTATTGAGTATGATAATGGGGATAAGCCTTTTCATAGATTATTGTATTCAGACGGTAAAATCCAGTATAAAAATACGAATCTTATGATTTTAATCAAATTTATTAATACCGCATACGTTTTATGTCGGAATTTTAATAACTTGCTGCGGGTATTTAGGTTACAGCGTTAATTAATTAACACTGATGTGTTTAGGGAACGATAAACGGGTTTGGGCACTTGTTTTAACTATGTGCTTAGCTCAGGTTGTAAACGGGCAGGCCGGAAAAAGCCTCCGGATCCGTTTTGATGGCAACCTGCAGAAAAACAGTGTAATAGCCGATGATCAATCCCTCACATTTAATTACAGTCTGAAGGAACTGGAACTTGCATCTCTTCTTATCGATGAGGGCTCCTTTTACCGCCTTTCAATTCCCGGCCATACCCGAACGACAACTCCCGGAAAACCTGAACTACCGGTCCTGAGCCGGCTTATAATCCTCCCTGACAACGGCACATATAAAATAAAAATCTCGAAAGTAAGATCGGAAAGGATTAATCCCGCAAGGAAAAACATAGATGGAATACTATTCCCGGCACAGGAAGGTGAAACAAAGGAACCACAGACAAAAAAACCAAAATTTGCCTTTGATAAATCAATCTATTCAAACCGTGATTTCCTCAGGTCCGACACCATCAGGATCGACCCTGTCGGAAAACTGAGAGGGAAAAAAATTGCCAGTCTGACCATCTCTCCTGTCAGCTACAATCCTCATTCAAATGTTATTGAGATCATTACTTCAATGAAGATTGAACTGGTCTTTACCGGCTCCGGTGGCGCCAAAGCCCTCTACCCGGAATCAGTTCTTTTTGGGGAATCCTTTGAAAAGGGAATGCTCAACTACGACGAAAGCGACCTGATAACCGGATATTCCGACAAACCCGTAAGAATGGTGATATTGACTGATACGGCATTCAGGGATCATCTGGCACCTTTCTTAAAATGGAAAACACAAAAGGGGTTCAGGCTGGATGTACTTTATAAAGGAACCGGCTTTGCCGGAGATAACTATACTGAGATCAAAAACACCCTGACCAGCCTCTACAATTCATCGACAGAAGATAATCCTCCTCCGGAATATCTGCTTATTGTGGGAAATACCGCACTGATACCCTATTATGGAACCGGACATGTCACAGACCTCTATTACGGGGAATTTGACGGGGACGGTGATTATCTGCCTGAAATGTTCATTGGGAGACTCCCTGTAGCGGATACTGCTGAACTCAAATCCGTTCTTAATAAAATTATCGAATACGAAAAATTTGAATTTGCAGATACAAACAAATTTTATTCAAATGCTCTTACCACGGCAGGATACGATGCCAGTTATGCAAGTTATATGAACGGGCAGGTTAAATATGCCGTTACAAACTACCTTACCACCGGAAACAATATAAATGAATATCATTTTTATTATCCGCAAACTCAGACAGCTCATAAGGATTCCGTCGTTGAACTGATCAATAACGGAACATCATTTATCAATTATTCGGGACATGGATCATCCACTGCATGGCTCCATTTAAATATTGATACCTCGGATGTCCGCAAACTGACAAACAGGAACATGTACCCGTTTGTGATAAGTAATGCCTGCCAGACAGCCAGATACAGCATGCGCTCCCTGGGTAACAGAATGGTACTTTCCCCTGAAAAAGGTGCGATAGGCTTTATCGGTTGTTCAGAGGATTCATATTGGAACGAAGATTTCCACTGGGCGGTCGGGTTAGGAACACCATCTGAAGATCCCACCTACGAGACAACCGGACTGGGCGCACTGGACAGGTTGTTTCATACTCATAACGAGCCTCCCTCGGAATGGTATTATACTATGGGACAGGTAATTTATGGAGGAAACCTGGCAGTGAGCTCCAGCACAAGCTCCCGAAAGAAATATTACTGGGAAACCTATAACCTGGTCGGCGATCCAAGTGTAATTCCGGTAATCGGCACTCCGGTTTCATTCGGCACTCATATCCCTGATTCACTTCCGAACAATATTAAATCATGGTCATTCACATCTGAACCGTTTTCCTATGTTGCCGTTTCCCATTCCGACACTCTCTGGGATGCATCATTTGCCAGTCCTTCGGGTTCGGTAACGCTTGAGATGCCAGGTTTATCCGACGATTCCTGCCTTGTTGTGATCACCGGTCAGAACAGACTACCGCTTATCAAAACTATATATTTTGGTGAAGTCACTAAAGAATTTGTAAACCTGACAAGGTACGAAATAAACGATGAACCGGAGAATAACAACGGGCGCGCCGACTTTGGTGAAACACTCTCCCTGAACCTTACAATAAGCAATCTCGGATTAACAGATGCCGGTAACCTTTATACCCGTATAACATCAACATCGGAATGGATCACGATCAACACCGATTCAGCCATGATCGGTACCCTTCCTGCCGGCTCTGAGATAACTTTTAATAATAAACTGTCATTTACAGTTGATGAGAATATTCCTGACAAAGGGATGGTTACTCTTGACCTGATGCTGAAGGATGATGTTGCCGAGACACATTACAAAATAGATATTTATGTACATGCCCCTGAATTGAATATTCTTAGTTTTCTGATTGATGATTCTAATACCGGGAACGATGACCTGATAGCTGATCCCGGAGAAACTTTCAGACTTGTATTCTATGTTGAAAATCAGGGAAGCAGCAGCACTTCCGGACAATTCAGCATAACAAGCTCTGACGCTGATTTAACCATCCTGGAACCAACAAAGAATTCAGGCACCTTACAAAATGGTGAGGTGACGGAGATACCTGTGCTTGTTAAACTGGCAGAATCAGTTGGTACAGGGAACACAATTTCCATTATGAGCCTGCTTGATTGCGGTCCTTACCAGGTTGACAGGGAATTTGCTTTCAGGGTCGGCCGCATCAGGGAATCATTTGAATCGTCTTCCTTCAGGGTATTCCCCTGGATAAATATCAGTCAGAAACCATGGTTAATTACCAGTACAGCCTCTCCTGACGGGAATTTGTCGGCCAGATCAGGTGCTGTCCTGCACAACGAAGTTTCATCGCTTATTATAAGAACTCATTATACTGAAGCTGATACTGTTAAGTTCTATTATCAGGTCTCTTCCGAGACTAATTATGATTTCTTCATTTTTTACCTTAATGATGCAGAAGTATTCAGGAAATCGGGAGAGACTCTATGGGAGATGAAAGCAATACCTGTTCCTGCCGGCTATAACAAACTTGAATGGATCTACAAAAAGGACCAGTCGGTTTCGCAGGGAAAGGATTGCGCATTGATCGATATGATAGATTTTGCAGGCACGGCAGGTGTCGAATACATTAACAGGGATCTTGTGGTTGCCAGGATCATAAATCCGGGCCAAAAGGAAAATATCGGTAAGGAACTGGTAACAATGAAATTACTGAATTTCGGACCGGATACTATAAACGGATTCAACCTGGCATATACTATAAACGATGGCATACCGGTTGTGCAGCATTTCACCGACAGGGTAATCCCGTTCAGTGATTCATTGAGCGTGACATTTACAACCCGCGCAGATCTGTCACGTTACGGGATATATGACTTTGCCATATACAGCTTTAATAATGATGATGATTATCTGTTTAATGATACACTCAGGGTAAATATCGAAAATACTGAGATCGACGAACCTCTTTCGGTATTTCCAAATCCGTTCACAGAAAGGCTTGATATTGTCATAAATTCAGAGATTGATGCGACAGTCCGCATCTCCCTTATAAATTCTACCGGTAAAAAACTGCTGGATTTTGAACATGTAATTTTACCGGGATCAAACGAGCTGAGTATGGAAAATATTCACCTGCCTCCGGCGGTCTACTACCTGAAAATTGAGTACCCGGGCATGAGAAAAACAATCCCTGTCATAAGATTAAAACCCTGATAATTAACACAGATCCGGTATCTTAATAGTCTGTCATTAACCAAACTCAATATTATGTCTTACATTCCTGCCAGGGTAGAAACCCTGGAGCTTTTCAAAAAATATAATAAAACAGAAAGCCTTTTGAAGCATGCTCTCGCCGTTGAAGGTGTGATGAGGTATATGGCAAGGAAATCGGGAGAGGATGAGGAGAAATGGGGGATCATCGGATTGATCCATGATCTTGATTATGAGATGTACCCCGACCAGCATTGCACAATGACAAAAAAGATCCTTGAAGAGAACAACTGGCCTCCGGAATATGTGAGGGCTGTGTTGAGCCACGGCTGGGGGCTTGTGACGGATGTCGAACCGGTTACGCTGCTTGAAAAGACCATCTATGCTGTAGATGAACTCACCGGTCTGGTAGTGACAAGCGCACTAGTAAGACCTTCGAAAAGCGTCCTCGATATGGAAGCCAGGTCGGTTAAGAAAAAATGGACTGACAGGAGATTTGCAGCAGGTGTTGACAGATCAGTCATTGAAAAGGGAGCTGCAATGCTTGGTGTCAGCCTTGATGAACTGATAACCGACTGTATAATGGGTATGAGAGAAGTTGCGGATCAGATTGGATTACAAGGAAATACCCCCCTTTAGCGGGCAGGGGGGTCGAATTTCACCTATAACTGTCTGATCTTTATATTCCTGAACCACACATCATTACCGTGATCCTGAAGTCCTATATAGCCTTCCTGGGCAGTATTGATGAACCATGGCCATTCTGCGAATTTGGAGTTTGCACACATTTTCTTCCAGTCGTCGGTCCAGAGGTGGAATTCAACGACATTGGCCCCGTTCTGAGTGAATACCACAGTGCCCTGGTAAACCAGGATCTTCACCTGGTTCCACTGACCGACAGGTTTGGTATTCTGGGGTACAGCCGGAATCAGATCATACAATGAACCTGCCATGCGGTTCCCGTTAACACCGAGCTTTGCATCAGGATGTCTTTCATTATCAAGCACCTGCATCTCGGGTGACGATTTGTATATAGGTTCATTCGGTATCTCCTGTGCCAGGATGAAGATTCCGCTGTTGCCCCCTTCCGAAATCTTCCATTCGAGTGAAAGCTCGAAATTCCCAAATTTCTTATCATAAATGATATCACCTCCTCCTCCGCCTGCCTCGCCGGCGCCTGATCCCACACATTGCAGGGTTCCGTCAACAACCCTCCACCCCTTTTCAGGGAAGGTTGTTTTATTATAACCACGCCATCCGCTGGTTGTTTTACCGTCGAAGATGCTTGTCCAGCCTTCATCCGCTTTAGCGGTTTTTTTCTTGCCTGTTGATCCGCATGATGTAATTCCCATTACAACAACGATTGACAAAATAATGTTTATCAGCCTCATATTGAAATTGATTTTAAATGAATTGTATTCTGGAAATGTAGAGACGCAGCATGCTGCGTCTCTGCTCCAAATAATTTTAAATTATCGCCTACATCGGCATTGCCGGCAGCGACCACCCTGTACGATAGTTATGTTTTACCATCTCAGCAGCAAACTGTTTTGCATTCATCGGGTCGGTCCATTTCTTGGCGAAAGTCGGATGCCCGTCTGCAATTGTGAATGCGTCTTCAACACAGATCTTTACTGTTTCGGAGTCAGAAATGTTAGTGAACTCCATTTTTTCTCCGTTCCATTCAAGCTCTTTAAAAAGTCCCTGAAGTCTGACGGCAAGAACTCCCATAACAACCATTTCGTTAAACGGACCGGCTTCTGAAAAGTCTGATTTGGTGGAAACTCTGCTTTCCGGGCTCTCCTTGCATGCACGGACCCAGTCCATTTCGTGTGATACCTTGTCGGGAAGTCTGCGTTCGGTTTTGGGAGCTACAGGTACACGGCCTGACAGCAACCATGGATCCCTTCCGTAACATCCGCATATCAGTTTATCTTTTGTCCCGTGGAATATAACGCCGCCACCTCCGTTGTCCATGTCCTTGCCGGCAGGCCACCCGGCAGGTCTGGCGGGTTGCAGTCCACCATCATACCAGATAACTTCAACCTGCGGTAATTTCATTTTGGCTTTCTTCGGAACAACTCTTTCAGGATAAATTAGCTTAACCATCTGAGCATTGGGAGCACAATCAGTCAGCAACAAGGTAGAACTGCCCTGAGCCTTTATCGGGTACTGAAGCTTAAGACCCTTGAAAACAGGATGAAGAATATGGCAGGCCATATCTCCCAGAGCTCCTGTTCCGAAATCCCACCAGCCACGCCAGTTCCATGGATGGTAAATGCTGTTATATGGACGCATTTGAGCAGGGCCGATAAAGAGATCCCAGTTAAGTGTTTCAGGAACCCATTCTCCTTTTGCAGGTCGGTTCAATCCCTGAGGCCATATCGGACGATCGGTAAATGCTTCAACTTTTGTAACATCACCTATTTCGCCGTTCTGCAGCCATTCAACAGTAAGGTTAACACCCTCTCCCGAGGAACCCTGGTTACCCATTTGTGTTGCAAGTTTTTGTTTTGCAGCAAGTTTGGTCAGCAGTCTTGATTCATATACCGAATGAGTCAACGGTTTCTGAACGTAAACATGCTTACCCATAGCCATGGCAGTAGCGGCTACAATGCAGTGTGTATGGTCGGCAGTTGCCACAATAACCGCATCGATTGAGTTCCCCATTTCATCATACATCTTACGCCAGTCCCAGTACTTTTTTGCATTGGGTTGCGATTCGAAGACCTTCTTCGAATATGCCCAGTCGACATCACAGAGAGCAACAATATTCTCTGTCGGGGCGACTGCTCTCAGATTGGAGTTTCCCATACCTCCAATCCCAACAATAGCGATATTGAGCTTATCGCTGGGTGGTCTTTTTCCCAGACCACTGATAACGGAGCTGGGGAGGATTGTAAAACCTGCAGCCACTGCTCCGGTCGTTCCGATAAAAGAGCGGCGTGTCATGCTTTTTGATTCTTCTTTCATTTTTAGATGAGTTAAATTATTAATGATTTGAGCGTTGTATTTTACGACAATATAAAAGTAATAAATTCAATTTAATTCCAAATTATATCAACCATTATAATTTTCTATCTTGCTGATTAAAGAATTGAAAGATTTCTTTTAATATTCTTCAAATGGAAAATAGATATTTCTCACTTGAACCAAAGGATAATCCACGTGCGGTAAAAATATTTCAGCTTGTTCTGGGTGTTCTTTGTATTGCTATAGCTATTTTCTGGATAGTATTCAGTATCAAATCATTGAAAGCAGATAATACACTCTGGGCATCCAATGCATTCCTCGTTTTGTTCGGAATTTATGAGATACTGGCCGGTACGGGCAAGACGACTAAATATATTAAAATCCACCCTCATGAAATTGATATAAAACAACACTCTGTCCTTCCTGTCATGAAATTGAAATCCGAAGAAATTGAAATAATTGAGCTTTACCCTCTAAGCATGATCTTCTGCCTTAAAAACAAAAAGAAGGTTGTTATGAGGTTCGGATTGAGCTATACCGGGATAATTGTGCCGGTGAAGGATGAAATAAATGAGTTTGCAAGGGTGAACGGGATACAGGTGGAAGAGAGGGAGGAGGAGATATGAGGAAGTCGCAACGGCGGGTATTCTGCTGGCTTATAAAGTTTCAATCTCCCTCCACACATCTCTGCTCACAGGAATCCCGGATTTTAGGTTCTCATTACGTATTTTCACAACGTTCTCACCGGGATAGCGGATTTTTGTCTCTTTATTTTCCGGTGTTGAAGACTTAAGATCATCAATGATCTTCTGAACAGCATCTCCGACAGAAGAATGGTTATGGAGCCGTTTTGGACTTATTAAAATAAAAACCTGCGAAATACTGTATTCCACACTGCTTTTAGTGATCTCATGAGTGGATAATCCACCGGATATGACTGTTGCCAGAATATCAAGCAGCAATGAAAATCCTGATCCTTTCCAGTTGCCTATTGGTAAGGCACGTCTTGTCAGGAGTATTTCCCCGGGATCATCAGTCAGTTTTCCCTCACTGTTGAACCCACCGGGAAATGGCAGTTTCTTTCCTTCCCTCTTATAAGTCTCCATCTTTCCGTAGGAGAATTGCGTCATGGCAAAATCGAGAACGATCGCTTCGCCGTTGTACGGAACTGCGATCACAAAGGGATTATTCCCCACACGCGCATCTGCAGCTCCCCACGCGGGCATATTGGCTTCGGTGTTTGTCCAGCCGATAAAAATAAATCCTTTCCGTGCCGCCTGCCAGCCATAGGTCCCTCCCCGCATCCAGTGGTTTGTATTGGCAAGTGCGACCAGACCGATACCATTCTTTTCTGCCAGTTCTGCAGCCCGCATGGTTGCAAACGAAGCATTCAGGGGACCGGGTCCGAGATTACCGTCCCACTGCTCAAGCGCCCCGGCGCTGTGAACCAGTGCAGGTTCAGCCTCCGGAATTACATAACCGTCCCTTACATTTCTTATAAATCTGGGGAACCTGTTGACTCCATGAGAATAGACTCCTTCAAGGCTGTTTAAAGTAAAGATCCCGGCACATGCATCAGCCTTACTGTCAGAAAATCCTGTTCGTTTAAGGATCCCCGAAAATACGTTTTTCATATGTCCGGCAGGGATCCTGACTGTCTGGTCATCCGGTTTCATTTCAACACCACATCTGCGAAATCCATAAACCAATTCCAGTCTTTAAGGAGCAGATTATGAGCTCCATCTCTTATATGAAATGCCACCTTCCCTCCGATTACAGGTTTATTGAGGGGAGGCATTATTTCAGGCAACGAGGTCTTTGTCTTCAATAGCTGAAACAGCGGAACAGAATGATACAGAGCAAGATATGAACCTTTAGGATCGCCCCACAGGTCCTGATCAGCACAGGCAACATACAGAGCCCGCGGAGCAATTAAACCGAGAAGCATGTGCATATCCACCGGCATGGCATCTTCATTATTATTATATTTCCTGTAATTGGTGCAAAACCAGTGAGGGAAAGAGGTGTTGATCCTTGACACTGTCTCACCAAATCTGCGTCTTGCGAGGGCAGCCCCGCCACATCCCGATTCATTGCTAATGACCAGGGCGAACCGCTGATCCTCTGCACCGGCCCAGAGTGCTGTTTTCCCGCCACGGGAATGTCCCAGAACAGCAACCTTTTTCCGGTCTATATCCTTATCTGTCTCGAAATAATCCATACAACGGCTTGCTCCCCATGCCCATGCCGAAATTGTGCCCCACGCATCGGGCTGACGTTCACCCCTGTCAAGTACAGGATGTATCCCGTCCCTGAATTGGTCATAATTATCCGGATCCAGATCAGCATTTCTGAATACCGCAATTCCATAACCTCTTGCAATAACCTCTTCGGCGGGCCAGAATTCGCTTTTAACCTTTCTGGTGGGATCGATATTGGCCGGACCACGGTTGTCAATAAGCAGAAATACAGGTACAGGTTTCTGAGCCTTATTTGGGACAAAAAGCGTAAGATGGATAACAAGTGACTTCCCATCGGAATTTATAGTAATATCCACCTGTTTAAGGGTAGCATCGCCGTTCATTGCGTACTTATCCACATTAACAACTTTAAATGTTCTTGTATATGGAGTCGCGGGAACCCTGCCATAGATATTCTCCCTGAAGAGTTCCAGCACCTCCTGTCGCCTCTCTTTCTTCCATTCCTTTGGTGAGGTGATCTTCTTTCCTGATGCATTTGCAAGAATATCCGGCAAGGTGTAAGCCGGCACTTTTTCTTCATAGTAGTTGAATTCAGTCCGTGATTTTGAAAGTTTTTCCACTACCTCCGGAGATGCCTTCCACGTCTCCCCTGTCTGGCAAAGAGCGGTACCTGCATACATTATTCCAAAACCAGTCAATGCGGCAATACTATTTCTGATCTTCATTTTCATACTTATTAAATCAATAATAATATTCGAATATATGTGTATTTTTGCAATTCGCTATCATCAGAACCATGACTTCACTGTTCAACAAAGCAGGCGATAAAATCCAGTGCATTCTCTGTCCGCATAACTGTATCATAGGAGAAGGCATGACAGGCATTTGTAATGTAAGGAAAAATAACGGTGAAGCTATTGAACTTCTGACATACGGAGTTATTTCAGGTTATGCGCTAGATCCGATAGAGAAAAAACCGCTGTATCATTTTTACCCCGGAACCAATATCCTGTCAATAGGCTCGTACGGATGCAATATGCGGTGTGACTTCTGCCAGAACTACACTATTTCGCAACGGAATATGGCAGGATTCACAACAAAAACCGAACCCGAAAAGATAATAAGAAGCGCCCAGACTGCCCTCCACAATATCGGAATTGCTTTTACCTATAATGAACCCATAATATGGTTTGAGTACATCCGTGATGTAGCCCTGAAAGCAAGAAAAAAAGGACTTCGCACTGTTATGGTCAGCAACGGATATGTGAATAAAGAACCTCTTGATGAGATAATTTCCTTTACCGATGCTTTCAACATCGACCTGAAGGCTTTCAATAATGAATTCTACAGGAAGCTCGCAGGTGCCGGGCTTGAACCTGTTAAAAATACCCTGAAGCAGATAGCAAAGTCCGGAAAACATCTGGAGATAACTACACTTATTATCCCGGGACAAAATGATTCTGAAAATGAGATGGCAATGCAGGCAGAGTGGATCGCCGGCGAACTGGGTAAGAATATACCGTTTCACCTGAGCAGGTATTTCCCCATGTATAAGAGGGAGGATCCGGCAACTTCGCAGGAGACTCTGATGAAACTTGCGGAAATAGCTTCCAGGAGTCTGACCTGGGTATATGTAGGCAATATGAACTCAGAAGGAGGACAGCAGACAAAATGCCCGGGATGCGGAATTACCGTGACCAAAAGATCAAAGTACCATGCAAAACTTCAGAATCTTGACCAGAAAGGGAATTGTAAAGTATGCGGAACGCGGATCTACGAGCATTTCACCTATTTTTCCTCTTCAATAAAGAACTGAGACACCTTTAATATAAGCATCACAATAAGAGGTTAACACGGATTTATTCTGATCTGAACTGACTGACACTCTCCTCTGCCTTACGAATATACAGATTCCTCAGCTTCTCTATCAGTGGCACTCTGACCTTAAAAACCTTGTCATCAATGCTGGAGAATGGCAGAACCATCGGGGAGGTACCTGTCATGAACACTGCCTCAAAATCCGAAATCCGGGCTGCCTTTACGCACGCAATTCTGACTTTAATATTATTCTCCTTACAAATATCAAGAATATACTTCCTGGTTATGCCACTGAGTATCATTCTGTCGGGCGCAGTAACAAGTGTATCGTTTTTCAGGAAAAAGATGTTCGATCTGCTACCTTCGGTTACCAGACCATTTTCATTCACAAGCAGGGCTTCATAACCTCCGTCAAGGATCAGTTTGTGAAAAATTGATGACCGTAACTTGTGATTAATAACCTTTGACACGGGATCTTTCCTTTCAGCATAGAACAATATCCCCTTCACACCACTCCTGTATTGCTTCTCAGTAGGGTAGATCGGTTCGATGAAATAAACAAGATAGTTGAAAGAACCATTATTATAGTTGAAAACGATCTTAAGGTTTGCCTCTTTTTTCTTTTCATAACGGGTCAGATTTATAATATCTTTTTTCAGGACAGATGGATCTGCAAGCAATTGCTTTTTCTGTATCCTGACGCTGGTTGCCAGCCGTTCCATATGATCATTAAAGAAGACCGGACAGTTTCTGATCATCCTTACTACCTCATAAATGGAATCGCCATCATAGACCAGCGTATTATCAAATGATTCAGCCTGTTCAATCCTGCCATTAAGGATGAATTTCTTCCCGTAGCATTCATTCATATAATTGCCATTTATTCTCAAAATTACAAACTATTAACCACTCTGAGGGCTTTTCTGTTTATATTCGTAACTGATAATCCGGTGCAGGTTACAGAATATGTACGCGATAATTGATATTGAGACTACGGGAGGCAGTGCACGGCTTGAAAAAATAACGGAAATTGCCATCTATCAGCATGATGGTGAGAAGATTACCGGAGAATATGTCACACTTGTCAATCCTGAAAGGAACATTCCGTATTTCATCACCAATCTAACAGGAATTACAAATGAAATGGTGGAAAATGCACCGCGTTTTTATGAGATCGCCAGAGCAATCGTAGAGCTTACTGAAGGAAGAAAATTTGTTGCACACAATGCCAGGTTCGATTATTCATTCATCAGGCAGGAATTTAAATCCCTCGGTTATAATTTCAGAAGAAGCCTTCTTGACACAGTTACTTTAAGCAGGAAGCTTTTCCCGGGGTTCCGGTCGTACAGTCTTGGAAATATCTGCAGGGAGCTGAAAATAATAATCAGCGACAGGCACCGTGCATCAGGAGATGCTCTTGCCACCGTCAGACTTTTTGAAATGCTTTTGGAAAGGGACAGGGATATAAACGGGAACTGGTCAGATCTTATCAGGAATACAAGGATTTCCAAACTGAATCCGAAACTTGACATTTCAAAAATTGACATTATCCCTGAGGAGCCGGGCATTTACTACTTCTATAATGAGGATGGGGAACTGATCTATATCGGTAAAAGCAGGAATCTTCAGCAAAGAATATCGACTCACCTTTCGAACAACACCACCAACCGGGCAATGGAAATGCGCGATTTCATAGCTGATATCGACTGGGACCTTACGGGAAGCGAACTTATTGCTCTTCTGAGAGAATCGTTCGAAATAAAAGATAATAAACCATTCTATAACAGGGCTCAGCGAAAGTCAGTATTTCAGTGGGGTATCTACACCTCAACCGACAAAAACGGTTACAATATTTTCAATTACATGCCGGTGAATTCGGTGGAGAATCCGCTTTCTGTTTTCACTTCAAGGGAAAGAGCGAAGTCAAAGCTTGAATCGCTGACTGAAACATATAACCTCTGCCAGAAACTGACAGGTCTTTACGAGTCGGCTGGTCCCTGTTTCCAGTTTCATGTCGGTATCTGTAAAGGAGCCTGTTGCGGAAAAGAACCGCCTCATGAGTACAACGAACGTGCATGCAGGGCTGCCCGGGAATTCATCTTTTCCAAACGTAACTTCTTCATTATAGATAAGGGCAGGAATGAAGAAGAGAAGAGTGCCGTGAAAGTCATAAATGGAAAATATGCCGGATATGGCTATTTCAACATTAACGACATGGGATTCGGACTCACCGCACTTCATGATTGTATAAGATCGGCGCCCGATAACAGGGATATCCAGGTCATCCTGAAACAATACCTTAGAAATAACAGGGTTGAAAAAATAATCGAATTCTGAGCAGGGTTAGCCGAATAATCCTATTTTTGTTATACACATAATGATCAAAAAGTATGGCTGTTTTTACAAGAACAACTAAAAACCTTATTCTCAACATAGATGAGTTCTTTGATAATGTGGAACTGGGGGTACTGGTCTTCAGGGAAGGGATAAAGTCGTACCTGTATAAGAATCTGGACGATTTTGACAGGCATCTTCAGAAAGTTGATACTCTTGAAAGCAATGCTGACAAGCTTCAGCGCCTGATCGAAAATGAGATGATCACCCATTCAATTCTCCCGCAGCATCGTGAAGAGGTTACGAAGCTGCTTGACGAGGTGGATGAGATTATTGACTCGGTGAAAAGTTCTCTGAATGAGATAATTATCGAAATGCCCGAAATTCCTGATGCACTCACCAATAGCTTCCTGTGCCTTGCAGAAGCATCTGCGAACGCAGCTGAAGAACTGATCCCGGCAGCCCGTGCATATTTTAAGGCGCCTTACACAGTAAGGGAAAAACTGCTCAAGGTTTACTACTTCGAATCCGAGACTGATAAAATATCCAGAGATATCAAAAAGCAGGTTTTCCAGGACATGAAAGAACTTGACCTGGCTCATAAAGCGCATCTGCGGTATATTATTCAACACATTGAGAATATATCCGACCTGGCCCAGACAGCAGCGGACCTTCTGGCAGCTATGGCGATAAAGGTTGTTATTTAATATGATCCTTTTCTTCCTGACTAGCGGTTTGTTCCTGGGCTGGTCCCTCGGAGCCAACGATGCATCTAATGCATTCGGATCGGCTGTGGGATCAAAAATGGTTTCATTCAGGAAAGCTGCAATTATTGCCTCTGTTGCCGTGATACTCGGGGCTATTATCCAGGGCGCCGGAACTTCCCAGACACTTGGTAAACTCGGTGCTGTAAATGCGATCGGAGGTTCATTCACTCTTGCCCTTGCTTCGGCAATCACAGTTTATATGATGACGAAATTCTCACTCCCGGTCTCAACCACCCAGGCTATCGTCGGGGCAATTATCGGGTGGAATCTGTTTACAGGAAATAAAACCGATTCAGCAACACTATCTGCTATTGTTGCAACATGGGTCACAGGTCCGGTGCTTGGAGCGCTTTTTACAATACCTCTCTTCATGCTGGTAATCAAAGTTAAAGTAGCTGCAAAAATTCACCTTATCACATTTGAATCTTACATCAGAACAGGATTGATAATTGTCGGAGCATTTGCAGCTTACAGCCTTGGTGCAAATAACATAGCCAATGTCATGGGTGTCTTTGTACCCGCTTTCAATCTCGATGACCTCGATCTTGGCATAATCACTCTGAACTCCGCCCGGCAACTGTTCCTCCTCGGGGGAATGGCAATTGCCGTCGGAATCATTACCTACTCAAAGAGAGTGATGGAGACTGTGGGCGCAAATATCGTTGAGCTTAATCCTGAGGCAGCCATGGTTGTGGTACTGGCACAGTCTCTTGTTCTGTTCATTTTCTCCTCTTCTGCGTTATCCTCTTTCCTTGCCGGATTAGGCCTCCCGCGGATTCCGCTGGTCCCTGTCTCCAGCTCACAGGTGATAATCGGGTGCGTTATAGGGATAGGCCTTTACAAAGGAGCCAGAAACATAAATTTCCGATTACTCGGAGAGGTCGCCATCGGGTGGATTGCCACACCATTGATCACATGTATCCTTTGTTACCTTTCACTTTTTATTTTCAAAAATATTTTCAATATCAACGTTGGAAGCAAGATCACTGCAGTCACTCCGGAATCAGGGCCAATATCAGTTATTGCCGGTTCGGAGACATCTGCAATCATGAGGTATATTCTTTTTGGTATACTGGCAGGAGGTATAATCCTTCTGGTATTTTACTATCTCCTTGAGAGAAAGAAAAGACTGGAATTGCAAAAATCAGAGACGAAATTCTGGAAAAACCTGAAATAGAATTTCACCTTTAACTGATCAGATCAGGAAATTTTCAGATTCTCACAATAATAAAATGAACATGAAAAACGGAAATGATTTTGGATCCGGAAAAGGAGTTTCGCGCAGAAAATTTATAAACCAGGCAGCAACCGGAACTGCATTTATGGTCCTTTCACCTTTTGCCTCATTGGCACCGGAAAGCCGGCAGCAGGCAAACAAATGGGCATCGGGAGCCGCAAAATTCAGAGTTCACATGATTGGACATGCCCATATTGATCCTGTATGGCTCTGGCCCTGGCCGGAAGGTATTTCGGTGGTTTACAGCACATTCCGTTCAGCACTTGACAGAATGAATGAAACGCCTGACTTCACCTTCACCGCCAGTTCTGCACAATTTTACCAGTGGATCGCTGATAATGATCCGGCTATGCTTCAGGAGATCAGAAAACGTGTCGATGAAGGGCGCTGGAACATTGTCGGAGGATGGTGGGTCGAACCTGATGTGAATATACCCGGTGGCGAAGCGCTGGTCCGGCAGGGACTCTATGGCCAGCTTACATTTCAGCGCCTCCTGGGGCGTCGTGCAAAAGTATCAACTAATCCCGACTCCTTCGGCCATACAGGAACTTTACCCCAGATTATCAAAGGGCAGGGCATGGAGAATTATATATTCATGCGCCCGGGGATCAGGGAGAAAACAATTCCAGCCGATCTTTTCTGGTGGGAGGGTACCGATGGCACCCGCGTACTCACTTACAGAATACCGATCAGCTATAATGACAGCGGTTCCGTCAGGAAACGGATTGAAGATGTGCTGGCCCAGTTCAGAGATCAGCCAATGAAGAGCTATATGGCTTACTATGGTGCAGGTGATCATGGTGGCGGCGCAACCAGGGAGAATATCCGGTCCATCGAAGAGTTAAAAGCTGAAAAGGGAGCTCCGGCTGTTTTCTACAGTACAACGGATAACTACTTTGAGGAAATCCGGAAGGATAAAAACCTTAGCCTCCCGGTGGTCAGGGACGATCTGCAGCATCATGCCGTGGGCTGTTATACTGCCGAATCTGAAATAAAGAAAGGAAACCGCCATTCAGAGTCAGCTCTTATCACAGCCGAAAAAATTACTGCAATAGGATCTGCAGGCTGGGGATCAAAATATCCGAAGAACGAATTTACAACCGCCTGGCAGAGGGTACTTTTTCTTCAGTTCCATGACAGTCTTGCCGGCTCATCAGTTCCTGAACACAGTCAGCATGCAAGAGAAGGCTACGGGTACGCACTGGATATTGCACACCAGGCCACTTACCTTGCCATCCAGAAACTGGAGAGCCAGATCCCCTCGGAGAATTATGATTCACAGTATCTTGTAGCCTTCAATCCGCACGCATGGGAAGTGTCCGGCTATGTGGAATATGATTTCGGCTGGAATCCCCGCAATCCCTCAGGTGTGGAGGATGAAAAGGGTAATTCACTTCATCATCAATGGGTTGCCGGTTCAACAGAAACCGGAAACCGGAACAGGATCGTTATCAGTCTTACCCTGCCTCCATTTGGTTACAGGCAGATCAGGATATTTGCAGGCGATCCTTCTGCTATTTCCAAAACTGCCACAGCTACCGGCAGGCAACTCGAAAATCAATTCCTCAGGGTTATATTTTCAGATTCAGGAACACTAAGGATTTATGATAAGGAAAACAATAAGGAAGTGTTCTCTGGTGGAGAAACGGGGTGTAAAGCCCTCATAATAAATGACCCGAGTGACACATGGAGTCATAATATCAGGACTTATTCCGACGAATCCGGTTCTTTCGGGAATGCTCAATATAAGATCCTGGAAAAGGGTCCATTGCGGGCTATGGTACGTGTTGTCACCACCTATGGGGACTCTTCTCTCACAACAGACTGGATATTGACTTCCGGTTCCCGAATGATCGAGGCCAGGGTCACTCTGGACTGGCACGAACATCTGAAAATGCTGAAATTTTCTTTCCCCGTTGATGTGGAGTTGCCTGTTGCAACATATGAAACACCCTATGGCAATATTGAGAGGACAACAAACGGGGATGAGGATCCGGGTCAGAGGTGGATCGATCTTAGCGGGAAAACCGTTGGCAGTACTTATGGACTTTCTGTTATAAACGATGCAAAATACGGATACAGCGTACACGGGAGTGATCTCAGAATATCAGTAGCCAGGTCAGCAGTTTATGCCCACCACGATCCTAAAGTGCTCGATATGAAGGCAGAGCATATATGGATGGATCAGGGAATCCAGACCTTCAGGATGCTCCTGATCCCGCACAAAGGCACATGGAAAGATTGCAACGTTGTAAGGTCAGCTGAGGAGTTCATGTCCCCTCCGGTGCTTATCTATCAGGGTATTCATGGCGGAAATCTTCCGAAATCCGGCTCATTCCTGGCTATAGATGCTCAGAATATAATTGTTTCTTCGGTCAAGCTAGCTGAAAATGGTGATGATCTCATATTCCGTTGTGTTGAAACCCGGGGACTGGCATCAGAAACGACCCTCGATCTCAGGTTTGCAAACCGAAAATGGAAAGGCAACTTCCGTCCGTATGAAATTAAAACTCTCAGGATGAACAGAAAATCGGGTGAAATACGTGAAGTAAACCTGCTCGAAGAGTAGAAAATTTCTAACTCCCCGGCCTGGCTATTTTTCTCCTGACAGGGCTTTTTATTTTATCAACCTGAACTTTCTCTTCAAGAATCAGTAACATATCGCCATCGACCGGAGAAGTTACTGTGAGTATTTTCCCGTCTTCGGCACCGGTTCCGTCGGAATATTCATTTTTCACAGGATTAAACCATCTGACATTGTAGTTATGTCCATCAGGTTTTCTGATTTTAATTGTTTGTTTTACAGGCAGATAAACAAGGATTGTATTATTGTCGGTAGTTTTTACAACTGAAACAAATTCATTGAAAACCTTATTACCCGGTTGTTCCGAAAGTAATTCCTGTGCAGGATAAAAGTTCCACCATGCAAACTTTGTAATAAATCCGGCAAGGTAACCCATCTGGATCGATCCCGGCAGGTTTATGCTGACATTCCACGGAGAGGTCCATGGAGCATCGGAATGATTGAGTATCTTCTCCCCTTTTCTCAACCAGGGCCAGATACCGTTTGCACCATAGGTTATACCGGCAATCGGAGTCGCAAAAAGGCTCCAGTAGCATGCATTGCGAACATCTTTATCCTTTATGGTGGGTTGTATTTCTTCGTAGTTTGGTTCAAGATTAATAATTGGTCTGGGAGGCAAATATGGCCACATCCGGCTCATGGGCCCTTTTGTTATCCAATTGACGGTACCCTCGGCATTGCTGTGGCTGCTCTGGTACCCTATTATATTAAGCCAGGGCTCATCAGTGTAGATCTCCCCAATCCATGATCTCCCCCGCGGATGCTGAGCCACAATACCCTGCTGCCTGCCGTCAAAGACTGCACGACCAATGGTCTTCCACCTTTGCTCGAATGTCTCTGTATAATTTCCATCGCCACCCAGGAACCATACAACATGATTTGCACCATACCTGGCCACTATGTATTTCGCGAGCAGTACTGCCTGATCATCAGGAAGATAATAACCAGGGCTCAGTTCTCTTCCTGACCCGGTCTGAAGTGCCCAAAGAATCACTGGTGCAGCAACCAGACCGTACTCATTAACCCGGTCGATCTTTTTGTCGATCAGTCTGAAAAAAGCCGGATTGATCCGTATCCGTCCGCTCCCTTCAAATGCGACCAACCCCTCACTGCTTTTGTCGCATCCCCGCCACTGGGTTGTAACCAGCTGTATTGCAGTGTAATTATTATTCACCCGATGCTGAAGATACTGATCCCATTCTTCATCGGTAGATTTCAGGGCGCCGTTCCATGCAGTGCAGGCAAGCCAGAAAAAGGGAGTTCCGTCAGAGTGCGTCAGGAAGAATGTCCCTTTCGGATTGATTACCGGACCATGCCGGTAAATGGCTTTCGGGTCATCCATAAGTTTACACACGAATGAACCATTCTGCCCATGCAGACCCGTATTTTTAGCATCCGAGCATACGGTTTGAAATGTCCAAATTCCGGTTTCATCAGGCATAAACCTGGCTTTCCAGGTCGTCTCACCATCCCAGAAGCCGTTAATTGTTTTTTTCATTCCCGTTGGTGAGGTAAAATTCACCTCAAAGCTCCGTACCTCCTGGACAGGATTTTCGTAAGACACGCTGCTTTTAAATACAAGTTCAAACTTGTGCCACTTAACGGCATCAGTTGCCTGAGTCTGTATTAGTACCGGAAGTGTCATTGATATAATTATAAATGAAAACAATCTCTTCATATTCATAGTTTTATATAGTAATAACGTGTTGTGCTTTTAACAATCTTTTTTGTCTGCATGTACTCATCCCCCAA
>CAZKMH010000005.1:0-26602 GCA_964553395.1 uncultured Rikenellaceae bacterium
TCTCTGCTCGCACAAAGGATGCACAAAGGAACACAAAGGAAGAGCATAACCCGGTCAAGTTAAAAACAAATTCATAATTTTGTACCTTAAGAATTTTTCGGGTGACATACCGTACTAATAAGAGAAAGATCATTAATGATCCGGTTTACGGATTCATAAATATACCCGGCGATTTCATCTTTGATCTGATAGAGCACCCGTGGTTTCAGAGGTTGAGGAATATAAAGCAACTCGGACTGACCAGCTTTGTATATCCCGGAGCTAACCATAGCAGGTTTCAGCATTGCCTGGGTGCCATGCACCTGATGGATCAGGCAATCACAACACTCCGGAGCAAGGGGGTAGAGATCTCCCGGGAGGAGGAAGAAGCTGCAATCATTGCGATCCTTCTGCACGATACAGGACATGGTCCGTTCTCTCATGCTCTGGAGAGTACGATAATTACCGGGATATCCCATGAAGATCTCTCTCTGTTGCTGATGAGAAAACTGAATGAAACATTTAACGGAAGGCTCAGTCTTTCCATTGAGATTTTCAAAGGCACATATAACAGACGATTTCTTCATGAACTTATTGCAAGTCAGATAGATATGGACCGGCTTGATTATCTGCGCCGGGACTGTTTTTTCACGGGAGTTATCGAAGGTTCTGTGGGTTCTGACAGGATAATCAGGATGCTCAATACTGTGAATGACACTCTTGTTATAGATGAAAAAGGCATCTATTCGCTTGAAAAGTTCCTGATTGCAAGACGGCTCATGTACTGGCAGGTATACATGCATAAAGCCGTGCTTGCGTCTGAGAGCCTGCTGGTAAAGGTGTTGAAGCGCGCGAAGGAGCTGGCACTGGAAGGATCCGACCTTTATGCCACACCTGCGTTGAGGTTTTTTCTGTATAACAAGCTCGGACCTGATGATCTGCTGAAAGAGGGCAGATTCACTCCCGGACTGGTTGCAGCCAACTTCACACGGCTCGATGACACAGATATCCTCGTCTCGGCAAAATACTGGGCCGATCATTCCGACAAGGTACTTTCCGACCTGTCAGCCAGGCTGATGACAAGAAACCTGCTGGCCATCGAACTGCAAAACGAGCCTTTCCCGAAAGAGAGGGTGAGCAGGTTGAAGACAATGGCCGCGAACCTTATGGGAATTGAACCGGGATTGACGGAATATTATGTATTTACCAACAGTATCTCCAACCTGGCATACACTTCCGATTCTCCTGAGGTAAAGATCCTGCTTAAATCAGGAAAGACAGCCGATATTTCTGCTGTTTCCGATATGTTCGACCACAGGTTTATCTCTGAGAGGATCACCAAATATTTTCTTTGTTATCCGAAAGAATGCAGATAATTAAATATTATTATCATGGAATTTACAGCCAAAGTAATTGCAGAATATTTAAAGGGTGAGATAGTGGGTGAACCGGAAACCCGGGTTAGCGACATAGCCAGGATTGAAGAAGGACATGAAGGAGCCCTTTCATTTCTTGCAAATCCGAAGTACGAGCACTTTATTTATACAACAGGTTCATCAATAGTCCTGGTCAACAGGAATTTTGTTCCCACAGCTCCGGTAAAGGCCACGTTGATTAAAGTGGACGATTCATACCAGGCCTTCGCTTCTCTTCTGCAACTCGTGGAAAGGTCAAAGCCGAAGAAGAAAGGGATTCACCCCACTGCAGTGATAGAGGCAAGCGCCAATATTGGTACAGATGTCTATATAGGCGCCTTTGCCTATATAGGTGAAAATTGTGTAATAGGAAATGATTGCCACATTTATCCGCACGTTTATATCGGCGATAGTACGAAGATCGGCAATAACTGCCTTATATATGCGGGTGTAAAGGTTTATCACGAATGCCGGATTGGCAACGGATGCATCCTTCATGCAGGGTCGGTAATAGGTGCTGATGGATTTGGTTTTGCTCCGCAGTCGGAAAGTGAGTTTAAGAAAATTCCTCAGATTGGGAATGTTATTCTTGAAGATAATGTTGAGATAGGCGCAATTGTGGCAATTGACCGGGCAACTATGGGTTCAACTATTATCAGGAAGGGTGTCAAGCTGGATAACCTTATACAAATTGGACATAATGTTGAAATTGGAGAAAATACAGTTATAGCAGGTCAGACAGGTATCGCAGGTTCAACAAAAATCGGGAAGAACTGTATGATTGGTGGTCAGGTTGGCATTATCGGTCATATTAAAATTCCTGAAGGAACAAAGATCGGGGCCAAATCAGGAGTTTTAAGTGCCATAAAGAAAGAGAACCTGGTCTTTACAGGTTATCCTGCTGTTGAACATAATGACTTTCTCAGGTCTACGGTGGTATTCAGGAGATTGCCTGACCTGCAAGTAAAAATTGATAATCTGGAAAAGGAAATTGAATTGTTAAAGAAATTTCATGGTGAACCTCCGGTCCAATAGAAAATCTCTGACATTAATATAGTTGAGCACTATTTTTATAGGTTGTTCGAATTTTTTTCTTTTTTTTGTACCCGTATTCCAAATTTTTACAACTTACGAATGAGCGATAAACAGAGGACCCTTGCCAGGGAAATCAGTCTGAAAGGCAAAGGATTACACACAGGGATTAATGTAACCATCACTTTTAAGCCGGCCCCGGCCAATCATGGATATAAATATTGCAGGGTGGATCTTCCGGGCAAACCTCTCATAGATGCTCTGGCTGAACATGTAACTGACACATCCAGAGGCACGACCTTAACACAAAATAGTGTTTCAGTTGCCACTGTTGAGCATGTTCTTGCTGCTTTTTATGGTATGAGGATCGATAACGTACTCATTGAAATTGACGGACCCGAAGCTCCGATAATGGGTGGTGCTTCCGCTAAATTTGTAGAAGCGATCAGGGAAGCAGGTATTGTTGAGCAAAAAGAAGACCGAAACTATTTCGTTGTAAAACAGAAAATTGCCTTTTCCGATGAAGAGCATGGCGTTGACCTTATTATCTATCCTGACGATCATCTGAGCATCAATGTGCTGATCGATTATAATTCCAGGATACTTGGCAATCAATATGCAATACTCGATTCGATAAATAACTTTGAGAAAGATATCAGCAATAGCAGAACCTTTGTATTTTTCCACGAGCTTGAACCTCTTTATAAGATGAACCTCATTAAAGGAGGCGACCTTGATAATGCAATTGTAATTCTTGACAAAGAAGTAGAGCAGGCCGAGATCGACCGGATTGCGAAACTGTTCAACCGGCCGGGTATAAATAAGCATACTGCAGGAGTACTCAATAATACCGAATTAAGGTATCCTAACGAACCCGCCCGTCATAAGCTTCTGGATCTTATCGGGGATCTTTCACTGGTTGGTCTTCCCATCAAAGGCAAGGTTGTGGCAACCCGTCCCGGACATTATGCAAATACTCACCTTGCCAGGATCATAAGGCAGGAAATGAAAAAAGCACTTTCAAAACGGAGCATTCCTGTTTATGATCCCAATTTGCCTCCGGTATATGGGATCGAGGATTTAAAAAAACTCCTGCCTCACAGAGCTCCGTTCCTGATGGTTGATAAAATAATTTCGATCGACGAAACCACTGTCGTGGGTATTAAAAATGTGACATTCAATGAACCCTTCTTCCAGGGGCATTTTCCTGATGAGGCTGTCATGCCCGGGGTTCTGCTGGTGGAAGCTCTGGCCCAGGCCGGAGGTATTCTTGTGCTGAGTACTGTCGACGAGCCGGATAAATACTCAACCTACTTCCTTAAAATCGAAAGGCTCAAATTCAAGCACAAGGTGGTCCCCGGCGATACCGTTCTGCTTAAAATGGAGCTGACAGAGCCATTACGGAGAGGTATAGTTACAATGTACGGACAGGCATTTGTGGGAAACAATCTCGTTGTTGAAGGTGAAATGACAGCACAGGTAGTAAAAAACAAGTAACACAATGATTTCAAATTTGGCATATATTCATCCCGATGCTGTTATCGGCGATAAAGTTACAGTTGAACCGTTTGCATTTATCGCAGGTAATGTTGTTATTGGCAACGGTACATGGATAGGTCCGGGAGCAGTTATTATGGATGGGGCAAGAATAGGAGAAAACTGCAGGATCTTTCCGACAGCTGTTATATCAGGGATCCCTCAGGACCTTAAATTCAGGGGTGAGGATTCTACCGCCGAGATCGGTGAAAATACAACCGTGAGGGAAGGATCAACAATTAACCGTGGTACTGTAGCGGTGGGAAAGACTGTCATCGGGAAGAACTGCTTGCTTATGGCTTATACACATATTGGCCATGACTGTCAGATTGGCAATAACTGCATAATCGGGAATGCTTCCGGATTGGCCGGCGAAGTACAGGTTGACGACTGGGCAGTTCTTTCAGGAGTGACACTTGTACATCAGTTTACACATATCGGCGGTCATGTCATGATAGGTGGCGGATCGAAAGTAAGAATAGATGTTCCTCCCTTTGTCAAGGCCGACAGAGATCCTCTTTGCTATCTCGGATTGAACGTTGTAGGGCTCACAAGACGCGGTTTTGAAAAAGAAAGAATTGACGAGATTCACAATATATACAGGATCATCTACCAGAATGGGATGAATACTTCGCAGGCCCTGGAATATATCGAAAATAATTTTAAACCATCTGCTGACAGGGATTACATCCTTGAGTTCATAAGGAAATCAGAAAGAGGTATTATCAGGGGACCAAGATAGGTTCACGCTGATAAATGCGCATTAAATCGAAACTATATCCCTGCCGAAGGGATTAAGTGCAATTGCGGTGAGTTTAAAATGCTGCATTCCAAACGGGATCCCGATAATAGTTATACAGAGCGCCAGTCCGAACAATGCATGAGTGAGCGCAATCCAGATGCCTCCGCATAATAACCATAATACATTCATAAGTATATAAAGGCATCCTGAAGCTCTTTCATGAACACGGGTGTCACGTCCGAACGGCCAAAGTGCAAGAGCACCCATTTTCAAGGTCTGGATACCGAAAGGTATTCCTATTATAGTTATAATCAGGATTATACTACCGATAAAATATTCGACAGCAATTATTATTCCGCCAAGAATAAGCCAGATCAGGTTCCCCAGTATTTTCATAAGCAGGTTTTGATCATTCCAGAATAACAGTCCTGTCTTTAGGATATTTCACTGAATATGTCAGAACAATCTCTTTTGTTTCCTGTGATTTGATCTCAAGGTCCCAATTAATTTCACCTGTCTGGGTATTATGCCTGCCTCCCGATAATTCGAGGGCTTCGACGGTTATCCCGCTGTTTGATGAGATCGGTATCTGATCCTGCAGGTTGAGTTTAACCGGGATCCTTTTATTATTCCTGATAGTTATGAGAAATGAATAAGTTTCGGTTTTGTTGGCACCCAGAACTCTTCTGCTGGTAAAGTCTTTCCTTTTTTCCCTTTTAACAAGGATGCTGTTATCGGTACCAAGTGAGAGTTCAAGGGTATCGGAAAGCTGGTTGATATTGAGATAAGATTTTCCGACGAAGGTGTTTTCAAAATAGAGAGTTGCTTCGCCGCTCTGAAGGCTCATTTCTGCCCAGTTTGTGATATTTCCCGTCAGATATGCCAGCGGCGACATTTTCGGAACAGTGACATATTTATATTCAGCAGGTATGGATGTCCGCTGAATTTCAATTGTCTGTACTTTCCCGTCTGATGCAATTGAATAAGGAACCGCAACATCAAATGTAATGGAGGTCTCGCCGATCTGTTTTTCAACAAGGACGGGAGCCGCTTCAGCAACCTTAGCTGCCATCACGCTTTCATCAGTTGCTATTTCCATCATTTGAGGGGCTTCGCTTCTCTTTACACCTGAAGCGGTTCCCCTGATGCGAATCTGCGGCGGTGGAGTATAGAAATCAATGAACCACGGATTAAGTTCCGGAACATTACCGGCGATCCAGGGATTGGCATTTGAGAAGCTCAGCCTGACATCTTTCCATGCCACTCCCGAGTTCTGGAAAACATTTGCCTTATAAAATATATTAACAGGTTTTGTGATATCGTCGACTCTGATGTCGTAAGACGGAAACCATCCGGCATTTGAAACAACGTATGAAAGTGTCATTTTTCCCGACAACGGTTTTTCGGAGGTTACCGAGACTAGTATTTCACCCGACGGGAGTTGTTGTTTTCCTGTTCTGTCAGCTATCTGCTGCTGCAGTGCCGCTATCTGCTTTTCGTATTCCTTAATGAGTCTTGTCTTTTTGAGTATTGTTGTGGTTACCTGATCCATATTATTAGTATACAAATCCATAACGCTCTTCAGCTGCTCAATTGAAAAAGTTGTTTCCTTTACCAGAATAGCCCTGTTTGCAACAAGAAACGCTTCCTTTTCCTTCAAGACACTTATGGCTGCCTTCTCGTCCTCTACCTTGATCTGAAGTGCTTCAATCTGATTCCTGAAATTTTTAAATTCAGGTGAATCCTCAAGATTCTGAAGATAATTATTCTGTTGGTTGACAGACAGGATTGTGAAATCGCCGAACCCTTTTACCTGAATGCTCCTGTCATCTATATATGGTGAGAGTCCGGTAAACTTGAGCGTGGTTCTTCCGGCCGGAATTTCCACTGCCGTTTCGTGATTTAACTGAGCCCTGTCGGGATAAACTGTTATATGTTTTATTACCGTCTTTATTTCTTTCTCATTTTGAGAAAAGAGAGATAAGAACGGGAAAAGGATTAAGATAATCAGCGAATTGATCTTTTTCATTTTGACGGAATTTAAATAAAAGTAAAGGTAAACTTTTAAATAAATATCGGTAACAATTTTCAGGCCAGAAGTCAGTTCCAATTTTGCTGGCGCCGATTTGGCTTCGCCGAGCTCGGCCCGCCGAAGCGGTGAGTACGTGCAATATCGATCCGCCGGAATAGTCGGGGTCAATGCGAAAGGGAGGTCGAAGTCATTTCAGTCTGTCCTGCCATAGGGCAACCCGGAACCGGGCAGTTAATTATCTTATGCTCCTTGCTATCAGCCGGTTCCCAACCCAGTAAAAGATACAGCATGAAGAAACCGATTACATATGCCACTGCCACGTGCCAGCCTTTCTTTACCCATAGAACAACGTTACGTCCTTCAGGAAATTTATTTGTAATAGCAACTCCGGCTGATGAGCCAAACCAGACCATTGAACCGCCGAAACCAACGGAATATGCCAGCATGCCCCAGTCATAGTGCCCCTGATCGAGGCAAAGCTTGGTAAGAGGGATATTGTCAAATACTGCTGAAAGAAATCCGAGTGCCAGAGCAGTTACCCAGGAAGCATCAGGAAGCTCTTCAACAGGCATCATCGATGCGCAGGTAACGAGGCAGAGGAGGAATATTGTACCTTTAATTGCACCCGGAACCTCTTTCCAGGGAACAGGACGCAGAAAAGCACTGATTACTATTCCGATCCAGACCCCGAGAGCGGGCATGTCATAAACTATGTTGGAAATAATTGCACCTGCAAGAATAAGTGCTACACTAATTATTTTAACCCAGTCGATCTTTACATTACTGTCGGCATTTTTTTGAATCTGCTGGTATTTATCCTGCTGATGAGATGCAAACCACGCAAAAAAGAAGAGTGCTGCAGCTGCTGCAACATAAGCATGCAGGACATTAAATGCAGATACGCCGTCGATCCACATCATAGTAGTAGTAGTATCACCCACAACACTTCCCGAACCTCCCGCGTTGCTGGCTGCCACAAGTGCAGCTATATAGCCGATATGTACCCTGTTTTTAAATACTACAAGGGCAATCGTACCCCCGATCAGAGCAGCGGCGATATTATCAAGAAATGAAGAGAGAATGAAAACAAAAATAAGTAACAGGAAGGGTCCTTTCCAGTCGTCGGGCAGGTATCTGGGAAGGATTTCCGGTACGTGTGACTCTTCGAATATCTTTGACAAAACTGCAAAACCCAGCAACAGCCCGAGCAGGTTGAGGATTATACCCCACTCCCCCTGACGAAGTTCCTTATCCAGGACCTGGTCACCAAATGGTGTTGTTCCGAAGAAAAGCTCCCCAGGATGAAATCCCGGATCAAAGATCAGCTTAAAGGCAAACAGGACAGCAAGTCCCGTCAGCGCCACCCTGAACGTCTGGTGATGGAACAGGGCAACTCCGAGCAATATAAATCCGAAAATGATGAATTCAATCCTGACCGGTCCAATTGAAGGAGGGACACCCTCAGAGGCAAACAAGTAAACAGGTGCTGGAAGAATGATAGCCAGAAGAAACAATCTCTTACTATTTCTGGAGACCAGTGAGTGAAAAAGTCTGAACATAATCCCGGGTATTTGTAAGTAATCCTGTTAATTAATTAACAGTGTGCCAATTTAGGAATATTTTTGTGTTTAAATTCTTATTAATAATTTTCTTTCCGGATCACCTGCCATACACATCCGATCCATGCAATTTTCGGTGGAATTATTCCCGGAATAATAATATTTTAATAATTTTGTATTTTTATTTAGATTAAATATAATTAACAGAAACGAATCTGGTTTGTTTGTCAGACAGGGGGTGATCACGATTTGGTCTGCACTAAAGGATGGAAAAAGATCAGGATAAGATAATCAATGATGTAACATCAGGGGAATACAAGTACGGCTTCTATTCCGATATTGAAACGGAACGGATCCCTAAAGGGCTCAGTGAAGATGTTATCCGGCTGATATCAAAGAAAAAAGAAGAGCCGGAGTGGCTTCTTGAATTCCGTCTGAAAGCATTCCGTCACTGGAAAACAATGAAAATGCCGGAATGGGCAAATATTAAGATCCCTGTAATCAGTTATCAGGATATTATTTATTACGCGGCACCGAAACAAAAAGCTTCATATAGCGACGCCGGGGAAATTGATCCTGAGCTGAAAAAGACTTTCGACAAACTGGGGATACCGCTGGAGGAGCAGAAGCATCTTGCAGGTGTGGCGGTTGATGCTGTTATGGATTCTGTATCAGTGAAAACCACATTCAGGGAAACCCTTGCAGAATCGGGTATAATATTCTGTTCATTCAGTGATGCCGTAAAAGAGTACCCCGATCTGGTGAAAAGATACATGGGAACCGTGGTCCCCTATACAGATAATTTCTTTGCTGCGCTTAACTCGGCAGTCTTCAGCGACGGTTCATTCTGTTATATCCCCAAGGGTGTCAGGTGCCCGATGGAACTTTCAACCTATTTCAGGATAAATGCCGCCAATACGGGTCAGTTTGAGCGGACACTCCTGGTTGCAGAAGAGGAGAGCTATGTCAGCTACCTGGAAGGCTGTACGGCTCCCAGACGTGATGAGAATCAGCTTCATGCCGCAATTGTGGAGATTATTGCCGAAAATAATGCAGAAGTTAAGTATTCCACCGTCCAGAACTGGTACCCGGGTGACAGGAATGGTAAGGGGGGAATCTTTAACTTTGTGTCTAAGAGGGGTTTATGCAGAGGAGAAAACTCAAAGATATCCTGGACTCAGGTTGAAACCGGGTCAGCCATAACCTGGAAATATCCTTCATGCATCCTTCGAGGAGATAATTCCACAGGAGAGTTCTTTTCAGTAGCTGTTACAAACAATCACCAGCAGGCAGATACCGGTACCAAAATGATCCATATCGGGAAAAATACAAAAAGTACCATAGTTTCAAAGGGAATTTCTGCCGGATTCGGCCAGAACAGCTACAGGGGACTGGTTAAAGTAATGAAGAATGCAACCGGAGCCAGGAACTTCTCACAGTGTGATTCACTTCTGCTTGGAGATAAATGCGGGGCTCATACCTTCCCATATATTGAGGTCGATAACCAGACCGCCATTGTCGAGCATGAGGCAACCACATCAAAAATAGGGGAGGACCAGATCTTTTATTGCAACCAGAGAGGGATTTCAACCGAAGATGCGATCGGGCTTATTGTTAACGGGTATGCGAGGGAAGTAATAAACAAGCTTCCGATGGAATTTGCAGTTGAGGCACAGAAGCTTCTGCAGATAAGCCTGGAAGGAAGTATCGGATAGAAGTAACGAAATTTATTTATGTTTTTATGCTGAGTATCAAAAATTTAAAAGCTGCCATTGATGGTAAAGTAATACTTAAAGGCATCAGTCTTGAGGTGAAAGCCGGGGAGGTGCATGCTCTTATGGGGCCAAACGGATCCGGCAAGAGCACCCTTGCTGCAATTCTTGCAGGGCGTGAATTTGTAAAGGTACTTGAGGGAACTGTCACATATAATGGAAAGAACCTGCTTGAAATGGCTGCTGAGGACCGTTCCAGGGAAGGCATTTTCCTTGGCTTTCAGTACCCCATTGAAATTCCAGGGGTAAGCATGGTTAACTTTATGAAGACGGCTGTAAATGAACACCGTAAGTATAAGGGACTTGAACCACTTTCTGCATCCGACTTTCTAAAACTCATGAGGGAGAAAAAAGAGCTGGTGGAGATCGATTCAAAGCTTGCCAACAGATCAGTGAATGAAGGATTTTCAGGCGGGGAGAAAAAGAAGAATGAGATCTTCCAGATGGCAATGCTTGAGCCAAAACTGGCAATACTGGATGAAACAGATTCCGGACTTGATATTGATGCCCTCCGGATAGTGGCCAATGGCGTAAATAAGCTTAAACGTCCCGATACCTCGGTAATTGTTATCACTCATTACCAAAGACTGCTCGATTATATCATACCTGATGTTGTCCATGTTCTCTATGACGGGAGAATAGTAAAAACGGCGGGGAAAGAACTGGCTTTTGAGCTCGAGGAAAAAGGGTACGACTGGATCAAGAGGGAAGAATAAAACTAAGGGATATTATGAGTAAAAAGCCGGAAAATTCGGAAAGATATCTGAACCTGTATAGGGAGAATATTGAAAAAATCTCACAATACTCTTCTCCTTATATTAACTCATTCCGCGAAGCTGCTATCAGTGAATTCGGCAGACTCGGGCTACCGACGAAAATAAATGAAACATACAGGTATACAAATCTGAATACTTTCTTCAATCATGAGTACAGAAATTACTTCATGCCTGAAGATACCGATTTCCTTAAAGCTGAAGAATTCAGGTGTGATGTGACCGACCTTGATGCGCATGGTTTAGTCCTGCTGAATGGTTTCTATCCGACAGTCAGGGATAAGCTTCGCCAGCTGCCCGGCGGGATATGGATAGGAAGCCTAAGCGAGGCTGCAAAAAAATTCGGTGATAAGATCGAAAAGCACTACGGCAAATATGTAAATGGAAATTCTGATGCCCTTGTTCATCTTAACACTGCCATGGCTTCCGACGGAGTGTTCATTTATGTGCCGGAGGGAGCGGTTCTTAATAAACCGGTCCAGATTGTGAATCTCGTTGATTCGGAAGATGATATCTTCAATCAGCACCGCAACCTGATGATAGTTGAGAAAAATGCTGAAGTGACAATAATTATATGTGACCATACTCTTTCGCCGCAAAAGTTTCTGACAAATGCTGTTACGGAGGTCTATGTTGGTGAAAATGCTCATTTTGATATAATCCGGGTACAAAACGAACATAATAATGCCGCAAAAATAACCCACACTTTTATCCATCAGGAGCAAAACAGCACTGCCTCTTCAAACAATATCACTCTCCATGGCGGACTTGTAAGGAACAGCACGCATCATTTTCTCGGGGGAGAAGGCGCGGAAACGCGGTCGTACGGATTGTTTCTTGCCGACAGATGGCAGCATGTCGACAATTTTGTGAATGTCGATCATGCATTTCCTAATTGTACGAGCAACCAGCTTTTCAAAGGTGTGCTTGACGATATGGCAACAGGAGCATTCATCGGCAGGATATACGTTCACCAGAATGCACAGGGAACAATGGCCTACCAGCAGAACAACAACATCCTTCTAACCGATGATGCAAGAATGGATACAAAACCACAACTGGAGATCTATGCCGATGATGTAAAGTGCAGTCATGGTGCAACTGTCGGGCAGCTTGATGATAATGCACTTTTTTATCTTCAGTCCAGGGGGATCAACAGGCATGAAGCACGGCTGATGCTCATGTTCGGATTTGCCCATGAGGTGATTCAGAATATCAAAGTAGAGGCTCTCAGGGAAAGGCTGGATAACCTTGTAATGCAGCGTCTCAGGGGAGAACTGTCGCGATGTGCCAGTTGTCTGGTTAAATGTGTATAATGGAAACGATTGTGAAAAATATATCCGATATAAGGGCAGATTTTCCGGTCCTGGGCAGGAAAGTATATGACAAACCGCTTGTCTATCTCGATAACGGTGCCACCTCTCAAAAGCCACAGTATGTATTAGATGCAGTAAATCAGGTATATACAACATATAACAGTAATATTCATCGTGGAGTTCATCGTTTAAGTGACGAAGCAACGGAGGAATATGAAAATGCCCGCGAAAAAGTCCGTTCATTTATGAATGCCCGGGGGAAGGAAGAGATCATATTCACTTCAGGATCTACAGGCTCAATAAATGCGGTTGCTTTTTCTTTTGGGGAAAGGTTTATCGGCAGGGGCGATGAAATAATTATCAGCCATCTGGAACATCATGCCAACATAGTGCCATGGCAGATGATGTGCGAACGGAAAGGTGCACAACTGCGTGTGATCCCTGTGGATGACAACGGGGAAATAATCTTTGAGGATTACCTGAAACTGCTTTCACCAAAGACCAGGATCGTTGCAATTACACAGGTTTCGAATGCTCTGGGAATAGTCCTGCCTGTAAAAAAAATCATTGAAGCCGCACATTCAATGGATATTCCCGTGCTGATTGACGGGGCACAGGGTATTCAGCATGGAGCTACTGATGTAAGTGAGATGGATTGTGATTTTTATGTTTTCTCCGGGCATAAGATCTATGGTCCCGCAGGTATCGGGATTCTTTACGGAAAAAAGAAATGGCTCACAGAAATGCCGCCATACCAGGGTGGGGGCGATATGGTAGGCAAGGTGACCTTTGAAAAGACAACCTATAATGAATTGCCGTTTAAGTTTGAAGCCGGGACAATGAACTTCCCGGCAGCGATCGGCCTCGGTGCGGCAATTGAATATGTCCTTTCAACAGGCATAGATTTCATAGGCAGCAGGGAACAGGAACTCCTCGCATATGCAACTGAAAGACTTTCTGCCATTAAAAACCTGAGGATCTATGGTAAATCCGGGAATAAGATCCCGACAATATCATTCCTTTTAGAGGGGATCCATATGTTCGATACGGGAATGATCCTCGACAAGCTCGGAATTGCGGTCAGAACAGGAACGCATTGTGCTCAGCCTCTTATGGCACGTTTTGGCATTGAAGGTACTGTAAGGGCATCAATGTGTTTCTACAATACTGTTGAAGAGATCGATAAGCTTGGCACAGGAATTGAAAAGGCAATTACAATGTTTGCGTAAATAAGATGACCATCAACGAGGTTCAGGATAAAATTATTGATGATTTTTCGGTCTTTGACGACTGGCTGGATAAGTATAACCTGCTTATTGATCTGGGAAAGGACCTGCCGGTAATTGATCCGGGTTTCAAGACAAAAGATTTCCTCATCGAAGGATGCCAGTCGAAAGTATGGCTTCATCCTGAATTCAACGGGACCAAAATAAACTTCACCGCCGACAGTGATGCGATAATAACCAGGGGGATTATTGCACTTCTGATCAATGTCCTGTCAGACCGGACGCCGGAGGAGATAATCTCAGCAGATCTTTACTTCATCGACAAAATCGGGCTCAGACAGAATCTTTCACCAACACGATCCAACGGACTGCTATCAATGATCAGGCAGATAAAGCTTTACGCAATGGCATATGATGCCAGACAAAAAATGCAGAGTGATGGATACCGCTGAACGACAGGAAATTGAAACGAGACTGACAGGGGTTCTCAGGAGCATCTTCGATCCCGAAATCCCGGTTAACATTTACGATCTCGGGCTGATTTACGAAGTTGAAGTCGACGATGAGCACACAGCCCATATCACGATGACACTGACAGCTCCAAACTGCCCGATGGCCGATCAGCTTATTGAAGAGATTCAATACAAGGTCGCAAATACAGCCGGTGTACAAAATGTCGACCTGAAGCTCACATTTAATCCCCCCTGGGACAGGAGCATGCTGAGCGATGAAGCAAAACTCGAACTGGGTTTCATGTAATATACCATGCCATGATCCACTCCGACAACAACAACCTGTCAGTTCTGATTAAGGAACAAGCCCGCAAAATCGGATTCGATCTTTGTGGAATTGCGTCTGCCAGGGTGATGACTGAGAATGGCGAGGTGATAAAGAATTGGTGCCAGGCCGGCATGAATGCCGGAATGTCATATCTTGAAAGGAACATTGAAAAAAGGATAAATCCCGAATACCTTTTAACCGGAGTTAAATCACTGGTGGTAACAGGATTAAGCTACTATTCTGAAATTAGACAAAAAGACCCACTTACCCCGGTGTTGTCGAGGTATGCTTATGGAGCTAATTACCATGGTGTTATTGCCGCAAAGCTTGAAAAGCTTCTGTCATTTATAAAGAATGTGGAGCCTGAAACAGATGGCAGATTTTTTGTAGATTCTGCACCTCTTCTTGAAAAACCATGGGCAAGAGAAGCCGGACTTGGCTGGCAGGGAAAACATTCGGTTGTCATTAATAAAAGGATCGGATCATTCTTTTTTATAGGCATTCTGATGCTGAATAAGGATCTTGACTGCGATCAGCCTGTTAATGATCACTGCGGCACCTGCAGGATGTGTATCGATCAATGTCCGACAGGAGCGATCAATGACAACAGAACTATTGATGCACGGAAATGTATCGCCAACCTTACAATCGAAAACAGGGGACCGATACCCGAAGATATAATACCTAAGCTGGGAGGAAGGGTATACGGATGTGACAGGTGCCAGGAGGTTTGCCCATGGAATAAACATATTGAAAGTGCCGGAACACCAGAATTTGCTATTAATGAAGAGGTTGCGTCTATGAACCGGGAAGAGTGGCTGTCACTTACAGAGGAACAGTACCTGAGGCTATTCAGGGATACTGCCCTTGAAAGGGTAAAATATCCCAATCTGATGAGAAACATCTCGGCAGCAATAAAATCGATGGATTATCAAAGATAATTTAGCACCCAACCCCCCAGGGGCAAGGGGGGGATGAGTTCATTGATTATGTTTGAAAACTAACCCATCCCCCGGCCCCTTCCCTTAAGCCTAAGGGAAGGGGAGAATTCTCTAATATTAAATGAGCTCCACCCCCCTTCTCTTAGCCTTAAGAGAAGGGGGGAAGGGGGGTTGAGTTCAAACCAACGAGAAGGGGGCAAGGGGGGTCTGAACGAATCAGTGATTATATGGTTTCTATTTTTCACCAATTACTGTAACCACAATTTCCCTTTGGTTTCTCGGTCCGTCAAATTCGCAGAAGAAGATATTTTGCCAGGTAGATAAGCCCGCATTGCCATCAACCACCGGAATTGTTTCCGACGGACCAACCAAACCTGCCTTCAGGTGTGCATCGCCGTTGTTGTCCTGGTGATCATGCTCCCAGACACCTGTAGGGATCAGCTGACCAAGTAAGGTAACTACGTCATTCTGAACAGATTGATCCCAGTTCTCCTGGATCATGATAGCCGCGGTTGAACCACGTGCATATACCGATACAATGCCATTTTTTACCTTACTTTCTTTGATAATTCCAAGGACCTGTGATGTTATATCATATAAACCATTCCTTCGGTCGGTGCTGAGTGTGATTATTTTCTGCATGGCTGTCAGTGAATTATTTCGTAATAAAATTACCGGATGTTTTTTACCTTTCTGTAAAAATAACGTCTTATTAACAAAACTGGAACGATTTTGATCGATCGGGAGATTATAGAAGAGTGCAGGAATGGAAATCTGCAAAATTTCAGGAAAGTTGTTAGAAGCGTATCGCCGTTTGCATTCTCAGTGGCCTTCAGGATGCTTGGTGACGAGGAGGCTGCCAGGGATATTGTACAGGAATCCCTGATCACACTCTGGGAAAAGATCGAAAAGATAAAGTCGGTGGAAAGTTTTAAAACATGGTTTTACAGAATAGTGGTGAATAAATGTTATGATCACCTGCGAAAAACAAAAAGGGACTCAGAGTTCAGGCCTGATGAGCAGACCTGGTCGGTGCTATCGAACCATATTTCTGAAGAGCCTGCATCAGAGCTTGAGAACAGGGAAACGGCGGTGATTATAAACCTCCTGACAGAAAAGCTGAGCCCCGTACAAAAAGTAGTTTTTGTCCTGAGCGATCTTGAGGAGATGACATCTGATGAAATCTCATCAATAACCGGAATGAGTAAAAGGAATGTAAAGGCAAATCTCTATCATGCCAGAAAAAATATAAGTGGAATGATCCGTAAATATATCTGAGATGAACAGCGAAGGAAAAATATATGACAGGATCCTTAAAACACTTCGGAAATCGAAACCTCAGCTTACAGGTATTGAGGATATTGAAGAGAATGTTATGAGAAGGATACTGTTGCAGGAGGCAAAAAAAGGGCACTCAAAAAACCTGTTTTATTACCTGTTCAGCTGGGTATATGTAGGGTGGGTGAGAACAAGCCTGGTAGCCGCTTCAATCCTTATCGTGATTCTATTCGGATACCAGCAGGCAATGATCCTGAAACGGGTAAACAGCCTTACTGAAAGGGAAATTTTAAAAGAAAGCCTGATGGTAACAGGAACTGATTATGAGATCCGGGATAAATTATTGCTTAATAAACTCACAGAGGGTAAATCGCATGACAGGCAGGTTAAAATTTCAGAGAGGCAGATGAAGCGGTTAATTAAGGCAGTAAATGAATTGCAGCTTAAATACGATGATCTTATGAAAGTGATTGAAGACAATCCTGACCTGAAGAAATATATTGATGAGAAACTGACTGAAAATAACAGGGGAAAACTAAAACTATAATCATGAAAGGCAAATCCATAAAAGTAGTTGTTCTGGCGATGCTTGCCGTAATATTTTCGTGCGATGAGCCGGAGACTGTGGTGACAAATATCATTCACACTGACGGTTCAGTAACCAGAAAGATTGAGATGAAAAGTATTGAAAACGATTTTGGAATCCAGAAAATTCAGGTGCCGTTTGATTCCACGTGGATTGTGAGGGATTCACTTGAGATTACGGAGGAAGGTGATACTATCTGGGTTAAACGGGCTGAGAAGTTTTTCAAAAATATTGACGAGATCAATAATGCGTACAGATCTGATAGCGGAGCTAACAGGGACATATCCAGAAGAGCCGAATTCAGGAAGAAATTCAAATGGTTTAACACAGAATACAGGTTTGCTGAAATGATAGATAAAAAGTTGTCCTTTGGTTATCCTGTTACGGATTTTCTTAATCAGGAGGAATTGCAATGGTTCTATTCACCTGAAAATATAACTGATGAGAAAGAAAATGGTCCGGACAGTCTTAAATTCAGAGCCTTAAGCGATACAGTCGGGAAAAAGGTTGAAAAAATGACAAACAAATGTATTGCATCAGAATGGATAAATGAATTTGCCATGCTGACCGAAGGTAAGGCAGGAATTGAATTAAGCCCGGATTCGCTGAAAGCTCGCGAAGATGAAATCGCAGGAATCATTGAGGTTAACGGTGAAAAGTTTGACAGTCTGTGGGATGCTGGTGTAATACTCAAAGAATTTATTGGTGAAACTAATGCAGTAAAGTACCGTGCAGAAGCCGATTCGGCAATCAGTATTGCCATTGATCGCTATTTCGTTGACTTTAGCGATTATACAGTAAGGATTGCGATGCCGGGTAAACTTATAGGGACCAACGGATTTTTGGATTCAACCACACTTTCGCTATGGCCTGTTAAATCAGACTATTTTATGAATCAGTCCTATGAAATGTGGGCAGAATCGAAAACTCCAAACAAATGGGCATGGATCGTTTCCGGTTTGTTTCTGGTATTTGTTCTTGCCGGGATACTATTCAGGGCAATAAGAAAAGGCTGAATTTCACCTCAGCCTTTTCACCTAAATCAAACCTGACTATATATGAAAGTTTACCTGGAATAATCTTTTAACATAAGCATAAGTTTCTGCCTGGTAAAGAAAATCCGGCTCTTTACAGTTCCTATCTTTAATCCGAGTTCTTCAGCAATCTCTTTGTATTTGAAACCCTCAAGATGCATCCTGAACGGGATCCTGAATTCGTCCTCAAGTGTATTGATTGTCTTTTCAATCTCACCTTCCGAAAAATGTGACTCCGGAGAAATGAATCCTTTATCGTGCGGCTGATTGATGTAATAGAGATCCCTTGTTCCGTCAATTATCGTGTTTTCCTTTATGTTACGCCTGTAGTTATTAATGAAGGTATTCTTCATAATTGTAAAAACCCAGGCTTTAAGATTGGTAAAGTCAACGAACTTTTCCTTGTAAGTTATTGCTTTGAGATAAGTGTCCTGAACGAGGTCGAGCGCAGTGTCACGATCCGAGGTTAGACTCATGGCAAACCTTTGAAGATTAGGCTTCATTCCGATAAGCCTGTTGTTGAATTCAATTGTTGTCATAGCTATAGTGTTTAATTATTTGAAGCAAATATAAAACTGTAATAAAGGATATCCAAATCTTAATATCTTAATATCCTTAAATTCTATGGTCAGTCTAAATAGCGGACTTTAGAAAAATCCTGATTATAAGTTCGTTAGAATTAATTTACTGAAGCTTCTTTAAATCATATATAAATAGCGTTCTTATGAAAATGGTATGAAAAATCAATCTGATGATACCTGAAAGCATTAATTGGATCAACTTTATTATTTTTATGGGAAAAATAAATGGATTATAATATAAGGTTAAAGAATAACCTGATACTTAAAGGTTTAATCACAAGTCCCGGTGAAAAAATGCGTGCAATGATCCTGTTTGTTCATGGATTGGGTGAGCATATTCAGCGTTATACGGGATGGGCTGATAAGCTTAATAAGGAGGGTATCGGGTTTACGGGTGTTGACCTTCCGGGTCACGGGCGTTCCGGCGGCCGGCGCGGGAATATTAAGAGCTTTACAGTTACCTGCGAAATGATCGACATTCTTCATCAAAGCATAAAAAAAACCTTTCCGGGAGTTCCGGTGTTAATCTATGGGCACAGCCTTGGTGGTGGGATAGTGCTTAACTACCTCCTGACAAGGAAACCTGCGTTCAGAGGTGCAATAGTGACATCACCATGGCTGAAACTCTCTTTTGAGCCTGACAACTTCAAAGTTATGATGGCTTCAGTACTCAGATTGATACTGCCAGGGCTGACACAACCATCAGGACTTGTAGTGGATCATATTTCACACGACAGGAAGGAAGTTGAAAAATATGCTGCCGATCCTCTTATTCATGATAAGATATCTGTCAGTCTGTTCCACAGCACCATCTCCGCCGCAGATCACTCCCTGACACATGCAGCAGAACTCAAAGTACCTTTGTTGCTCATGCATGGAAGCGATGACCTGATCTGTTCACCCGAAGGCAGCCGTGAATTTGCATCCCGGGCACCGGGAGTTGAATTAAAAATATGGGAGGGAGGATATCACGAACTTCATAATGAGACTTTTAAAGAAGAAGTTTTTGATTACCTGATAAAATGGATCAATAGCAGGCTCAGCAAGCCTATAGCCGGTAAATAATATGGAACTCAGGACTATTTTCAATATAACTCCCTCTCCCGTTAAGATCACCTATGATGATCCTGTGGCATTCATCGGATCATGTTTTGCAAAGGAAATCGGGGCGCAGTTCAAATCAGGTCATCTGCCGGTGATGGTAAATCCTGCGGGAACAGTCTATAATCCCGTGTCGGTAAGTAATACCCTCGATATGATCACCGCAGGAATTAAGTATAGTAAAGAAGATCTTTATAATTTTAAAGGTACCTGGCTGAGCTTTAACCACTACACTGATTTTTCATCAGAAGATCCTGATAAGGTTCTTGGCAGGATCAATTCAGGTACGGAGACAGCAGGGAAATTCCTTTCCGGAGCGAAATTTCTTTTTATCACTTTCGGAACTGCAAGGGTCTACAGGTGGAAAAAATCGGGCAAAATAGTATCCAACTGTCACAGGATCCCCTCCTCCGAATTCACACATGAATTGCTCACGACAGCCGAAATTTGCTCTTTATGGACTCAGCAGCTGGATAAACTTCAATTGATGTTCCCGCTCCTTAAGGTTGTTTTTACAATAAGCCCGGTAAGGCACTGGAAAGATGGCGCCCATGGCAACCAGGTAAGCAAGTCAGTATTGTTCCTGGCTGTGGAAGAGCTGTTAGCGCATCCCATAAAGCCTGGATATTTCCCTGCATACGAGCTTGTCATGGATGACCTGCGTGACTATCGTTTTTACGATGATGATATGCTGCATCCATCCGCTTCGTGCATAGATTATATCTGGGAAAGATTTTCAGAATGCTATTTTGACAAAAAGATGGTTGAACTCCGGAATGAAGTGGTTAAAATCACCAAATCATTAAACCACAGGCTAACGGGAGGATCAGAGAAAGAGAACAGGGAGTTTGCTGAATCAATGCTGAGGCGGATCACTTCTGTTGAGAACAAAATACCGGCAGTTGATCTGTCTGAAGAAAAAAGCTATTTCAGGGATATCCTTAATACCTGAATTCCCGGGTTTTTCTATGATTATCTGGCAAGTCCGTCAAAAAACTTTATAAATCTTACCGGATCCCTTATGATGATCAGTTTATCGCTTGTTTTCCTATCAATAGTCTCGGGGGAATCTGTCAAAATGATTTTTTTGATCATCCACGATTTACCGATGCTGTCAAAATACCCTATTCTTTTTCTGGCAAAATCGAATGCGCTTGAATTTACAATCAGGTAATCGAAAGGTTTGATCTTGTACATTTCAATTACCTCGGAAGCAGGAAGTATACCTCCGGTGAAGATCACATCATAACCCCGTTTCTTAAGAGCATATTTATAGAACAGGAAGTTATTATCTGACAGATTATCCGAGGTGTTTATCATTGCCACAGCACCCTTAAATCTCCCGGTCCATTGTTTCAACAGACTATCCTCTACAATTATTATTTGCCGGATTGTGTTTCTAATAAACTGTTCCTGTGCCCTCGAGAGGCTGCCTGTTTGCCACAGTATCCTCGCTTTTTCCAGAAGCGGGTGAAAATATCTGCAATAAGATTCTTCAATACCCTTCTTTTTAAGGTAAGGAACAAGGGTTCCTTTAAAGAGCTCTTCGTTGAATTTGAAGGCCGACATTAGTATTTTCCCGGGCTGGAAATCCTGATCTGAGTCTTCTTTGCTGGTGCTCACCGCCATAACCTGCTGAGTAAGCTGATCCTCATCGAGTCTGGCTATCTTTGATATTTTCAAACCGTTTCTGTTCAGGTAGGAAATGTTCAGCAACTTCTTTAATTCAGATTCGCTGTAGGTCCTGATATTCGAGTCAGTCCTGTCGGGCTCAAGTATCCGGTATCTCTTTTCCCAAATCCTTATGGTATGGGCTTTGATCCCCGAAAAATTCTCAAGGTCTTTGATTGAAAAGACATTAGTTGCTTCTTCCATAGTTTAATACCATTAAAAACAGACCTATACTGTTCCACATTACAATAAACAACCTGAAAACAAGATTGTTTAGCAGAGAGTAAATGGTTTAAAGGAAAAATTGGGATTGAATCGGGAAATTCTTCCGAACAGCCGTATGATTGTCCCTATTCGGACTCTTCTATCATTATTTTTTTTACGGCTTTTGAGCCGTCACTGAAAAGAATTGTAACAAGGTACATTCCCCTGCGGGGATTGTCAAGTACGATTTTGTTAAGGGTCTGAGGGTTGTTGTATTGTGCCCTGTAAATATCCTGTCCGATTATATTAGTGATCTTTATGAATGAGACCTCCTGTTCAGTTCGGATAGTAAAGAAATTTTCCCTGACCGGAACAGGATAAATTCTGATCTGTAAATCTGAGGCTTTGGAGGCGTATCTGTTTTCAACGGTACCGGCAATAACACTCAATGTATCCTTCTGAGCCTGAAGGCATAATGTTAAAATGAAGGAAAACATTAAGAGTATACCTTTTCGCATACGCACCGTTTTGGTTTTTTGTATCAAAAATTGTGCTAAAGTTAGTATTTATCCAATAAAATTATAATAAAAGCGTTGCTGCCCGTTTCAGATCCTCGGGAGTGTCGATGCCGAAGCTCTCCCATTCGGTGGTTGCGCACCTTATCTTAAAGCCATTCTCGATCCACCTGTTCTGCTCGAGTGATTCGGCTTTCTCAAGAAAGCTCCTCTGAAGCTTTGTGATTTTTTTGAGTACCTCTGTTTTGTAGGCATAGAGACCAATGTGTTTGTAATAAACATGCCTGGCGGACCATTCCTGACCTTCATAGTCTCTGATGTAAGGTATTGCCGCTCTGCTGAAATATATTGCATTTCCCTCATTATCCAGTATAACCTTTGGCTGATTAGGGTTAAAGATATCTTCACCGGCTGCGGCTTTCCTTATTAGTGTGGCTATCTGAACCGTTTTGTCATTGAAGCATAATTTGAGAAGGTCAATCTGTTCAGGCTGTATAAAAGGTTCATCTCCCTGGATGTTTATAACGACATCTATTTTTTCGCCTATCTCTTTCATTATTTTATCGACCGCTTCAGCGCATCTGTCGGTTCCACTGAAATGTTCAGGAGATGTCATTACTGCTTTTCCGCCAAATTTCCTGACAGCTTCAAAGATTCGTTCATCGTCAGTGGCAACAAAAACCATAGTTAATGATTTCAATGCCTGTTCATAGACCCTCTCGACCATAGGTTTGTTCCCGATCATGACAAGTGGTTTCCCGGGGAACCGGGTTGATGCATAACGTGCCGGAATAATGCCGGCGAACTGATATCCGGGTGCTTTTCTCATTTTGCGAAATTACGAAAATTGCATTTCCCTATGTCTTAAAAATGTCTTAAATTCGCGTATTCTTTTTGAGGCATATGAAGGACCTGCAGAACATAAAGCAAAGGTTTGGCATAATAGGGAACTATGAAGGACTCAATCGTGCAATCGACATTGCCATACAGGTAGCACCGACCGATCTTTCTGTTCTGATAACTGGGGAGAGCGGTACCGGTAAAGAGGTGTTTCCGCAAGTCATCCACAGTCATAGTGCACGGAAACATGGGCCGTATATTGCTGTAAACTGCGGGGCTATCCCTGAAGGTACGATTGACTCTGAACTGTTTGGTCACGAGAAAGGTTCATTTACCGGAGCTACAGACAGCAGGAAAGGCTATTTCGAAGTGGCTGACGGCGGTACGATCTTTCTCGACGAAGTAGCTGAACTTCCGTTATCCACACAGGTAAGGCTCCTGAGAGTGCTTGAAACAGGGGAATTCATCAGGGTAGGCTCTTCAAGAGTGCAGAAGACAAATGTCAGAGTGATTGCAGCCAGTAATGTTGATGTGAAGGGTGCGATCGATAACGGCAGGTTCAGGGAGGATCTCTTTTACAGGCTAAATACCGTACCAATAAGAATACCATCGTTGAAGGAGAGAGGTGATGACATAATTCTTCTTTTCAGAAAGTTTGCTGTAGATTTTGCCGACAAATACCGGATGCCGGCTATCAGGATTGATTCTGAATCAAGAAATCTACTCCTTAATTACTCATGGCCGGGGAATGTCAGACAGCTTAAAAATATCACCGAACAAATCTCGATAATTGAAAGGGAACGGGAAATTACAGCTGCAAAACTTAAGGCATACCTTCCGGATTATGATGGAATTAAACTGCCAGCCATAATAAGAAGGGACGATGAAAAACCCTATTCCACCGACAGGGAGATATTATACAAGGTGCTCTTCGATATGAAAAATGACATGAATGACCTTAAGAAACTTGTTTATGACCTGATTCAGCGGGGTGAATATGATATTACTGTCGGTGAGCCCGATTCAAGCATGATCAGGAAGTTGTTCAGGGAAGCAAAATCGGAAAGAGTACCTTCGAAAGTTACTGATACGGCTACAATGGATTATCAGTCACACCAGGAGAGAGATAATATCCAGGATACGGAAGAGATCGTGGAAGAGTCGCTGTCACTGGCTGACAAGGAGGTGGAAATGATAAAGAAAGCCCTGGAGAAATATAATGGTAAACGGAAGATGGCAGCACACGAGCTTGGGATCTCGGAGCGAACACTTTACCGGAAAATAAAGGAGTATGGGATCGAGATGTAATTATAAAATGATACTGAAAAGGAACATCCTTCCTGCTCTGTTTGTCACTGCACTTGCAATCCTTCTTCACGGCTGCAAGGTAAGCTACTCATTTTCGGGTGCAAGCATCTCACCAGAGGTGAAAACCATTAGCATTCAGTATTTCCAGAACAGGGCAAGCCTTGTTCAGCCGGGCCTGAGCCAGAACCTTACCGATGCTCTGATAGATAAATGCAAAGCCCAGACCAACCTGGGATTCATTAACGGTATCGGCGATGTGAATTTTGAAGGCGAGATATCGGATTACAATACGCGTCCGCTGACCGTTGCTGCAGATGCACAGGCTGCCACAAACAGATTCACAATTACAGTCAGAGTCAAATTTACCAATGCAATAGATCCTGAACTGAATTTTGAACAGAGTTTCTCGAGGTATGAGGATTATGACAGCAATCTTGATCTCAGTCAGGTTGAAGCGGACCTCACTGAAAAGATAATTGAACTTCTGATAGAAGATATTTTCAATAAGGCTTTTGTGAACTGGTAATTGCCATGAACAGGAGTGATTTCTTAAGAGTGATTGAAACTTCCGGACCGGCTGATCGTCAGACTATCAGCGAGATCAGTGAGCTCATTGGGATATTCCCTTATTTCCAGAGTGCATATGTGCTCCTCCTGAAAGGACTTCAGAATACGTCTGATGTCAGATTCGAAAATCAGCTCAGGGCTTCCGCAATGCATATAGCGAACCGTGAAGTATTATATTATTTCCTGCAAAAAGAGCCTGTGACTATGAGCGAAATCCCCGCACCCGTTCCCATTATGGATCAGTCTGAGAATGATAAGACGGACACAAGTCAGGTAGTGATCGAATCGGCAAAAAGCAGTGAAGAACTAATAAATGAAATTGAGAAGGAATCGTCTGGTAAAATAACCTCCGATAAGCCTGACGAATATACCATCGAGATTACTGCTGAAAGCGGTTACAAAGATTCTGATGCCACAATAATTGTGGTTAATAAAGATACCGGTGAAATAGAGGAAAGAGTCACATTTCTGGATCCGGGTTTTTCCGTTCCCGAAGATGCAGATCTTCTGGAACTGGAAGCTGAACATGACAAAACTGCTGATTCCCCGATGATGCCGACAATGCCTGACCAGGAAGCCGTAAAGGAGACACCTTCACCAAAACAGATCCAGGCTGATCTGATAGACAAGTTCATTATAACAAACCCAAAGATAGGACCGGTAAAAGTAAAGAGCGATACCCCCATCGTCGATATCTCAAAGCCATATGTTGAGGAGAGGGAAGGATTTATAACTGAAACCCTTGCAAGGATTTATGTTAAGCAGGGTTATTACTCCAGGGCAATAGATATTTATGAAAGATTAAGTTTGAAATTTCCGGAAAAAAGCAGTTACTTTGCATCTCTTATTGAAGAAGTTAAAGAACTAATAAAAAAATAACAGAATGGGAATTTATATTTTCGTAACGGTTTTGGTTATTATCGCGTGTGTCTTCCAGGTACTTATAGTACTTGTCCAGAATTCAAAAGGAGGAGGCCTGGCTGCCAACTTCACTTCGGCAGGTCAGACAATGGGGATTAGGAAGACGGCCGATTTTCTGGAAAAATCCACATGGACCCTTGCTGCTGCAATTCTTTTGCTCTGTGTAGTGTCAACTGCCACTATACCGCGTGGTACTGAATCAGAACAATCCAGGATCAGCACCCAGATCGATAATGCTGTTGATCCGAATGCAATTCCGACACTGCCTACCGCAATTCCTCCTTCAACAACCACTCCCACAACCCAGGAAGAGCAGCCGGAAAATTAATCCGGGAAAGGGTTTAACGATATTTAAGTGTCAGTTTGTCACAAACTGACACTTTTTTATTTAAAAATGTCATGTTTCTATGTTTGGCATAAATTATGCTCAAAAAGGAGACAGCAAATCATATTTTAACTTTAAAACTAGATAACATGGCACAATTAAAAGGAAAAATTCTGGCAGGCAAGGTTCTTGTGAAACCAAATGAAGCTGAGGCTAAAACTGCCAGCGGAATTATTATTCCCGATTCCGCAAAGGAAAAACCCCGTCAGGGCAAAGTAATACTTGTCGGTGCGGCAAAAAAAGATGAGGAGATGGAAGTCAAAAAAGGTGATGAAGTACTCTACGGAAAATATTCCGGGCAGGAACTAACCATTGACGGAGAGGACTATCTGCTTGTCTCACAAACAGATATTCTATTCATTCTTTAATTCTAAAACTAATAAAAACTAAAAAATATGGGAAAAGAGATTAAATACAATATTGACGCACGCGCTCTCCTCAAGGAAGGTGTTGATATGCTTGCAGATGCGGTTAAGGTAACCCTCGGGCCTAAAGGCCGTAACGTGGT